>JACPVN010000085.1 GCA_016191715.1 Ignavibacteriota bacterium
CGCCACTGCCTCCGGCGTTCCTGCAACAACAACTTCTCCCCCCTTCTCTCCCGCTTCCGGTCCTAAATCAATTATCCAGTCGGCGCATTTAATTACTTCCATGTTATGTTCGATGATGAGAATTGAGTTGCCTTTCTCAAGCAGTGCTCTGAAGCATTTCAACAGTTTTGCAATGTCATCGAAGTGCAAGCCCGTTGTCGGTTCATCAAAAATATAGAGCGTGTGTTTGCCGGATTGCTGTTCGGCAAGATGCGCGGCTAACTTTACGCGCTGTGCTTCACCGCCGGAAAGAGTCGTTGCCGATTGACCGAGGCGGATATAGCCCATGCCGACATCATCCAGCACACGCAACCGTTGCACAATTTTCTTTCCCGTTTGTTGCTGACTGAAAAACTTCACAGCATCACTCACGGTCATGTTCAGCACGTCATCAATGTTGTTGTCGTGATAGTGTACGGCAAGAATTTCTTTCTTGAACCGTTTGCCGTTGCAACTTTCGCATGTTAGTTCCAAATCTGCAAGGAACTGCATCTCGATAGTTTGAATGCCGCTTCCCTCACACGTATCGCATCGCCCGCCCGGAACATTGAACGAGAACGAGCCGGGCTTGAACCCACGAATTTTCGCGGCTTGTGTGTTGGCAAACACTTCACGAATCACATCGTACGCGCCGATGTAGGTTGCAGGATTTGAACGGGGCGTTTTTCCAATCGGCGATTGGTCAACAAGTTCGACCGCATCAATATGGTACGCGCCTTCCACAATGCCTTTCACTCCCGCAAGTTCGGTCTCGTTTTCTTTTAACGATTTGATTGCGGGATAGACTATCTCTTGCACGAGCGTACTTTTGCCTGAACCGCTCACTCCTGTAACGCACACAAACTTCTTCAACGGAATTTCCACATCAATAGATTTGAGATTATGCACCGATGCGTTTCGCACTTTGATTGATTCCGACTTCTTCGTTCTTCGTTCCGACGGGACGGGAATATTCAGTTCACCTTGCAGGTATTGTGCCGTCAGCGTTTTGCTTGATTGCAACTCAGCGGTATTTCCCTCAAACACAATCTCTCCGCCCAACTCACCTGCAAGCGGTCCCATATCTACTATATGGTCTGCGCTGTTCATGATGTCCGAATCATGCTCAACTACAATAACAGTGTTACCAACATCCCGAAGCGATTTCATAATGTTGACAAGCCGTTGCGTATCGCGCGGATGAAGCCCGATGCTCGGCTCATCCAACACATAGAGCGAACCGACAAGCGACGAACCAAGCGCAGTTGATAAATTAATTCGCTGAGACTCGCCGCCCGAAAGTGTATTGGAAAGCCGGTCGAGCGTCAAATATCCGATGCCTATTTCATCAAGATAGGTAAGCCGTCGTTTCAGTTCATCCAAAATTCGTTTTGCCACTTCCGTTTCATATTCCGAAAGTTGAATCTGCTCGAAGAACTTCCGTGCTTCTTCAATCGTCAGACGAACACTCTCACCGATAGATTTCTCACCAACGAAAACATTCAGCGCGGCAGGACGCAAACGAGAGCCGTTGCATGTATCGCACGTTGTATAACGACGGAAGCGACTGAGAAACACGCGGTAATGCACTTTATATAATTTCGACTCGATGAATTTGAAGAAACGGTAAATTCCATCGAATCCTTTACAGCCGTTGAACACAACATCCAATTCTTTTTTTGATAACTCCTTGAACGGAACATTCATCCGGACACCGACATCGTCTGCAATCTTCAACAAATCATTGAGATTCTCCTTCCACTTCGGCATTGTCCACGGATGTATCGCACCTTCTTCGAGCGACAAGTTTTTGTTGGGAATGACTAACTCCAAATCAAGACTGATGGAACGACCAAAACCCTCGCACTTCGGACACGCTCCGAATGGATTGTTAAAGGAAAACAATCGCGGGTCCGGTTCTTCATATTTAATTCCGCACTCGGCGCAAGCAAATTGCTGACTGAACGGGATATTGTTTCCAGTTTCCACATCATAAATCATCAGGGAACCTTCTCCAGCCCGGAAAGCAGTTTCCACTGAATCGGCAAAACGCGACTCGTTTGTTCCCGGCTTAATGGTAAGTCGGTCAACAACGATATAAATTTTTTCCTTCGATGTCGTTTCTTTGAAATCAGTTTCCGATACGTCTATCAGTTTATTCTTGAAAAGTATTCGGACGAATCCTTGTTGTTTCAATCTCGCAAGTTCATCCTGTAATGTTGTTTTTGGATGTTCTGCCAGAGGAAACATCACATAAATTTTGGTTGATGTTTTGTCCGCGTACTTTTCATTCAATCTCTCAATGACTGTCCGGACGGAATCGCGCTGAACAACCTTCCCGCAGTTCGAGCAATAGACTTTCCCGATTCTCCCGAACAGCAAGCGTAGATAATCATATACCTCCGTGCTTGTGCCAACGGTTGAGCGCGGATTTCGCGTCGAAGTCTTCTGTTCAATTGCAATCGCCGGACTGATCCCCTGTATGAAATCCACATCGGGCTTTTCCATCCGTTCAAGAAATTGCCGCGCGTACGAAGAGAGACTTTCTACAAAGCGACGTTGTCCTTCAGCATAAATTGTATCAAACGCCAGCGAGGATTTTCCCGAACCGCTCACACCGGTGAATACAATCAACGTATTTCTCGGAAGTTCAAGAGAAATGTTTTTGAGGTTATGAACGCGAGCGCCGCGGATGACGATGTTCTTTTTTGAATTGGTTTTTTGTTTTTGGTTTTTAGCTGCGGGTGAAATTCCAGTACTTGGTACTTCGTACTTCGTACTTGGTTTTGCTTTCTTTGTGCTTCGTTCACTGCTCATAGCTCAACGCTCACTGCTTTTCATAGGAAGGAAAATCTTCATTTCGGAACAAAAAACAAAATCCCGTCCCGCTACTTACAAGCGGGACGGGATTTCTTCAACCAACTAATCCAGTGGTTCGTTACTTTCTTCTGACTTTCACGCTCCCAAGCCCGGCTTCGATGTGAATGTTCATTTTGCCTTCGGCTGATTTATAGTTCGCCGTGTAGTATGTATCATCCTCACGCTCTTTGAAGTCATCATCAATATTCAGATGCGAAATCCAGTTCTTCTCGCAAAAGACTTTCGCTCCGGTATTCTTCGGGACTATAATCGTCACCGAACCCAAACCGATTTCCACATCCACATCTACTTCGTGGTCCAACTTCCCGCTGAAATCAAGCGAGTAACTTCCGACTCCGCCTTCGAACTTGAAGTGATTGAAATTTGCATTGCCCAAGCCCACCGCTGTGAATTTACTTAATCCCGCTTCGATGGACATATCTTCAATAACTGAAGTATTCGGTTCATCAAACCGCAACTTCACGGAACTTGCACCGGCAGAGAGATTCAAATCTTTTACTGCCAAACCGGTCAAATTCAAATCGGCTTTTCCCAATCCAAGTTCAAGGTCAAACGAAACGGGAATGTCATCGGTAATATCCAGCCACCAATCGGACGATGCAAGGTCATTCATGTGTACGTTGCTCTTCTTATGTTTCTTTCCCCCTTCTTCACAATCGGTCACAAAATTCAGATACCCGATTTTGTCGCGGATTTCATAATCAATACAATCATCCATGTTGAACGAACGGTCTGCTTCGACCGTTGCTTTGATGATAATATCTCCTTTGCCTTTTGTGATATACACATCACCGAGCGCGGCTTCCATCATCACTTTCAATTCCCGCTCGTTCGTGTGGTCAATTTGCTTTTGCTTTTTGCCGGACGAGGCAACAACAAATGCTGTCAGCGCAAACACGAGCGCAGACAGCATTGCAAAGGAGCGGTAATATGAAACATGATTTCTTTTCATGGCTATTGTTACTTACGGATGCCTGAGAAACAATGTTTCAATATTGCACCATACTGTGGCGAAGTTTTTTATAGAGGATTTCACGTGCGCGAAAAATATGCGCTTTCACGGTTCCAATCGGAAGTTTCAGCATTTTTGCAATCTCAGCATAATCCCGCTCTTCTTTATGCCGAAGAAGAATCACTTTCTTATACTTGTCCGGTAATGATTGAATTGCTTCCTCGATAAACTCCGACCGCTGTTTCCCGATAATACCTTTGTCCGGTTCGTACGTAGAGTCGGGAAGCTCGAACGTGTAATCGCTGTCTTCCGATTCGAGCGGTTTGTTGATGGAAAATGCTTCTAACTTTTTCTTCCGGAGATAATCAATGGCGTTGTTCGTGGCAATTTTGAACAGCCACGTCGAGAAGGCATATTCTTCATTGAAATTCTTCAGCGATGCAAACGCTTTGATGAACGCCTCCTGTGTCAGGTCTTCGATTTCTTCTTTATCGTGGACGAGTTTGTAAATAAGATGCGTAAGCGAAGTGTAGTATTTTTTCATCAGGCGTTTGTATGCTTCCTGATTTCCCTTGATAGCGGCATGAATGAGTTCCGAATCTTCCGCACGGGAACTCAGTTGTGCTTTCGTTAATGTGAGCTGTCGTTGCGGTGGGTGTAGTTTTTTCTTCGTTCGTGCAGATTTCTTCTTGCTTGCTTTAGCCATTCTTGAATTTCATATTCGCTGATGAAATTACGGAAAAAAGGTTATACGAACAAGCATTGCAACAGGTGTTGTTCTGACTCCTCTACATAGTAGTGAACCGATTCATGGGGGAAGTGAACTCCTTGCGCCATGTTGCAGTGGCAACTCTCCAAATTACTGAGAATGATAATTGGTTTTTTGTAACGAGTAAAAAAAACGGAGCGATTTACAACCCGCAGATAGGTTACTATCGCCCCGATTCGTTCTTAACACTGCATCAATGGAATGACAGCAGTATCGTTTTCACTTAAAGGTTACACACGATACTCTTCACCGCCGATGGTTTACCTACCTCTTTGTCATCCAGCAAATAGATAAGTTGATATTCTCGCATTTCCGGCACACCGGCAACAAGATTTTTCCGTGTATCTTCATACGGCGAATAATTATCTGTATTGAGTTGAGTAAAGATTGTTTCGTTTCCCCGTTTGGACATGATTTTCACTCCATCGAATATTCCTTTCTTCCAATCAACACGAATGTGGTCGGAAAGCGCGGTGAGCCAGAACTCCGGCGTCGCATCGTTGATGGATTGCATGGATGTATCTTCCGGCGCAATGATGCCTAACGTTTCGCCGATTGCTTGCGTGTAACTATCATGCGTTTTGATTTTGTTGGCGAGATTTCTGAAGAATTGTTTTGCATCGGAAACTATTTGATTTTTCTCTTTCGTCAATCCCTGCAACGTTTTTTTCTGACCGTCAACATCTGATAATTTCACTTTGACATTATCCAGATATTGTTGCATCTGGGCTTTGACTTCCCCCGTGATGCCGAGCGGTCATTCATACGGCTCGATATTTTTCATAAATGTTTCACACCACTGGTGAAATAATTGCTCAGGCTTTGGAACGTAATCCATTGTGGACTCCTTTTGAAAAATTTAGAAAATAGTGAATTGTACTTCTTACAACATTCAGTAACTTGACGGAGTTCCAACTTTTTTCCTTTGTGAAAATATTTTTTGGATAGATGAATCCACAATCCACCATCCGTCACCCTGATTTATTTCAGTGTCTCAACCAAGAAGTAGACTCCATCTATCCCATCAGACTTTCTCCTCTATCATGTGCTGTCTTCCCTGCATCGTGCAGGAGTTGTCCTGAAATTTGCGGGAGCTTTCTCGCAACGTTCGCTCCAAGACTGTAACACACAGGGAATATCCTACGACGTACAGGATGTTCTCTCCGGCGCGTAGGCTCTGTCCTGCAACGTGTAGAAAGTTCCCCGCGACGTACGCTCCAAGACTGTACTTTTGGGGGAATGTCCTGCACTGTACAGGATACTCCCTGCAAGGTGCGGGAGTTGTCCTGCGGTATCCGGGCTTTACCCCGCAGAGCGCGGGGAAAGTCCCGCGCCGCGCAGGACAGAGAATGTGTCTAAATTGCTTTGTTTTTGATGGGTAGAGAAGAATTGCCTACTTTCGGTAGGGGATGAAAAAAAGAGCATCGGTAGTGTGCCGATGCTCTTTCTTTAAGGGTAGTTCCAAAAACTCTATTTTCTTTGTGCTACTTTGTGTCTTTCTTTGTGTTCTTAGTGGTTAAACATTTTCAATTAAGGTTTTTAGAACTACCCTTAATAACAAATGGCGTATTTACCAGACGAGTAACCCCGCTTTACGGGATTCCTTGCTCTCTTACTATCCTTATCGTACAAGTAACATCTTCTTTGTATCACTAAATGCTTGTCCTGAGCCGGTCGAAGGAACTGCAGTTAGCTTATAGAAATAGATACCACTTGGGAGCGTGTTTGCATCAAACGATATAGCTTTGTAGCCTGCCTCCTGAATTTCGTTCACTAAGGTAGATACTTCTCGTCCAAGAACATCGTACACTTTTAATGTAACGTGAGTTAATTCGGGTAAATCATACTCTATCTTCGTCAAGGGATTGAACGGATTAGGATAATTATTATGTAACCTGAAAGAAGCAGGTAATGCCGCAACACTTTCTTCCTTTTTTCTGCCAAGAGCCGGAGATAAGCTACCCAAAGAATTGCCTGTTGCCGCTTCAAGCATTTGCCCCATCGCAATAGTTCCCAAAGAATCAATTGTCATTCCCCGACTTGCCATGTTTTGATACATTTGACTTGCAAGTTCTTCGTTACCGATAATAGTATTGGCGGTGATTATTTGGGATTGACAATATAACCATACATCATCGTCTGAAGTTCGTTCAGCGAGTCGTTCAGCTAAGACAATTGCATTGCTATATTCTTTCCGTTCCATCTTTTGTTGCACTTTATAAATTGAAGCATGTTTTCTCAGTCTGCCTGACTTCGACTGATTTTCTACTTTATTCAAATATGTTTCCCATGAAGTTTCCAACGCGTGAGAATACTTCCCGAGAGGACCAACAAATGACGAAAGTATAGGTACTGCATCGCCCGCGCTGTCAGGATTATCCTCGATGAGCGAAACAAGATGGGAAATGTATCTCATTGCTTTTACAGAATCCCTCCAAGAAGATAATTCAAAGTCTGTCATTGTATTGAAAACATTATTATCACCTAGTTCGGCTTTCGCTATTGGTGGTTCTCCACCTCCACAACCCTGTGGAGATTCATAGGAAACAGTTCCATAAAATCTTGATGTTGGTGGAGGACATTCTGCCGGATTTCCCCACGTCGTTAAATCGGCATACGCTGTACCTGTTCCCATATTTTTCACCCAGTACCCGTTGCCATAAATAGTATTGTACCCTCCATTCGATGCTGTGACTAAATCACAACCAGCACTACATCCTCCTACGCTAAGTGTTTGCTTCTCTCCGAACAAAGGAACGCCTACCGATGAGATACCGCCACAATCACAATATGTCCATACATCGCCGAGAAATAGAGTGCCTGTGGAATTTCTTGCAATCTGGTTTGATGTATTATTGTAAATAGAATTATACCCGGGTGAAATTCCGTTGCCACTACCATACACGGCAGTAGAACTACCATCCGTATATAAGCCCCACTGATTGTTGTCATGGATAACGGTGTTAGCCATATAAACATAGGCAGAGCTAAAAGCATATAAGCCGGCATTAGTGTTATTGGCAATTTCAGTTACGGTCGTACCGGATTTACCTATGGATGCCCAGGCATTGTAAAGATATAAACCGGTGCCGTTGTTGTTGAGCTTGGTTCCTTTAATGTAAAGAGCGCCATAAAAGAGAGAGTTGTATGCGTAGATTCCTGTACTGAAAGAATTAGTGATTTCACATAGTTCCACAGTCAACCCGTTGTTGCCGCTTGCGATATTTGCCCTAATGCCTTCCTGAGCGTAACGGATATTGCAATACTTCAATATGCTGGGAGCGGTATAGAGTTTAATGCCAACCCAATCACCTGCAACAGGCGTTGCTTTGGAGGAAGTGAAAGTAATGGGAGACGCTGCAGTACCTTGTGCATCAATAGTGCCGTTGCAAATAAGCTGGGAATTTGTACCAAATTTGAGTTGAGCACCTGGGTACACATATAGTTTACTACCTGTGGGAAGTGTCCATGTAATATTGTCTGCGACTTCTACGATACCGTAAATCTTGAGTGAGGCATTGCTACCAAAAACATTGCTAGTATTAGATTTCACAATCAGTGAACCATTTATTATTGCATTAGAATTACTTGCAAGATTCAAAGACGTAGATTCAAGTAATTTAATACAGTTGGATGTTGATACTATCCAAGTACTATTTACATCAATTTGCCTGGGACCAAGTAGCATGTCCATATTTACAGTACCTGTAGCAAGATAATTCATATTTGCTGGAAGAGAAGATGAATTTTTTATGTATGCTTCTGGACCACCATACGCGCCTACACAGTTTACTAAAACCGATAGCGTAGACAAACTTGTGAATCTATCATTAAACTCATCCCGGTATTGTACAGGAGACTGGGGCCACCATCCTGCATCCCAATAATTATTGTTACTTGGGAAAAAAAAATTTGTCAAGGTTGGATTAGAAATTGGGCCCGCCTCATCAGCATAAATATCATCAGTAGCAGATTCATTGAGGGTTGATGCGTTATTATTAAATTGGGGTCATCGCGTAATAGTGTGGGTAAAAAGCGAGTAGAGAATGGATATAAGTTCAAGCAAGAGAACGTGTTAGAGGATTTTTATGTGTGAGGAAAAAGTAGTATGATTTCTCTATGTCAAAAAAGAAAAGATTATTGGAC
>JACPVN010000212.1 GCA_016191715.1 Ignavibacteriota bacterium
TGAGTGTGTTTTCGTATGAATCGAAAATCAAATACGATACGACTACGCTTCAATTCGTTTCCATCGTCAAGACGGGAACCCTTAGCGGCGATGCAAGCATTGTCAGCAACCGAAAGAACGATACGTTATTATTTGCCGCAGGCGGTACATCTCCGATGATTGGTAGTGGAGATTTGGTTAGGATACGATTCACAACTGCAAGTAGCGCGGTGTGCGGCTCTCAGAGCCCGCTTGAATTCGTTCACTTCCAATTCAATGAAGGAACACCTGCGGCTGTTCTTACAAATGGAAGTGTACAACTCTGCAACCGACTTACAATTCAAACAGAAATACATAACGGATGGAATTTGCTCTCACTTCCGCTTACTGTGGGTGATGGGAAAATCTCAACACTGTTCGGGAATGGATTGAATGCCTTTGTCTATACTTCATCAGGATATATTCCGGTTGATTCGGTTGAGAACGGAACAGGGTTCTGGATAAAGTTATCAACTGATACGGGAACGACTTATTTGGGGATTGAAGGAACGGAAAGAACAACAGATACCATCACCGTGAGCGAAGGGTGGAATTTAATCGGCTCTATTTCTGACACAGTTCAGTCAAACATGATTGTTCAGATTCCGGATTCAAACATTGTTTCGGATTATTTCCGATTTGATGGTTCATACATTCAAAGCAATTCCATCGCTCCGATGAAAGGTTATTGGGTGAAAGTAAAATCAGACGGAGTTCTGTTACTTTCATCAACAGAGTTGACACGTGCGGGACGATCTCAAAAAGTTTTATCACCAATAAACAGTGTAACCAACACGAACAGGTGAGTTATGAAAAATAGATTACAGCATACAAACTGCGTTGCCGTGAACGACAACGCTATAACCAAACAAAGCATCTTGAAAGATGCTCGCTCTATGTTTGTGAATTTGAAAATCAGCAGACGGATTTGTCCGTTTTTGCAAGGAAAGTTAGCGTTACCATTTATGGTAATGCTGCTAATATGTTCAACAATCATTCAGGCGCAATCAATTCAGTTTAGTCTTTCGAGCATGACAGGGAAGCGAGGCGATACGTTACTTATGCCGCTCAACGTGAACGCGATTAATTCCGGGCATGGAGTTATTTCCGGGCAGTTCGTTTTTACATTCAACACGAACGTGATGAATGTGATTGGCTTACAGCCTTCGGGGACAATCATTGACAGCGTGTTGGACTACGAGTATAACATTGCCAACAAACGACTCGCCTTTTCGGATACCGGCGCAATTACCGGAAGCGGAGTGTTTGCCTACTTACGCGTTGTCATCATTTCAAATCCATCACCGCTTTATGATTCGTTAAAGTTTCAAAGCGTCATGCTGAATGAAGGGACGCCGACAGCGACATCAACAAATGGTTACGTGAGAGTTCTCGATATGCACATCACGCCGCAAAGTCCGCCGTCAAATCTCGTTGTTGGCGACTCATTGCAGTTCAGCGTAACAGGCGACCGTCAACTTCCGCTTACCTGGACAAGTTCCAATCCGGCAATAGCAACAATTGATACAAACGGAAAGATGCGCGGAGTGGGAGTTGGATTAACGAAAATTCATGTTGCAGATGCTCAAGGATTGAAGGATTCCACGGTTCAGTTTGCCATCAACTCGCCATCACTCAGAAGCCTGACGATTTACACGCGGGATACTTCATACACACAAACACTTACATTTCTTTTGCCGGTGTATGTTACCAATGTAACGTCTCTGGGGATTGTCTCTGCACGATTTGCTTTGAATTACGGAAGCACCCATTTACAAGCAGTTGATGTTATTTCAGCGGGAACGATGACACAGAACTGGTCGGCGCCTTCGTTCAATGTCTTTAGCGGAAAAGTTGATGTTGCACTTGCCGGAGCGGAACCGCTGAACGGAACTGGGATTCTTGCTTATATCAAGTTTCGTGTCGGGGCAACTGCAACAGGAACAACGAACCTGACGTTTTCAAATTTACTTTTTAATGAAGACATTTTTGCAAATAGCAGTGTTGAACAATTCACTGCCATTCCGGCGCCGACACTTGTCATTCAACCAAACACTGCAACGCTTGCTGGAGGTGATAATCTTTTATTCAGAGTAACGAGCGGAGGAACTTCTCCGTATTCATGGACGACAAGCAATCCCACCGTTGCAACGATTCATCCGACAAGCGGATGGCTAACTGCTTTGTCTCGTGGCACGACGACAGTGACTGTCGTTGATTCATTCGGTTTCACGCGAACAACCGGTACAATCACCGTGAATGATATTCGTGCAAAGTTACCCGATACTTCAATTGTTGCACTGGGTGATTCGATTGATGTGCCGATTTCATTTTTCGGAGCGAACAATTTCGGAGTAATTTCCTTCGAGACGAGAGTGACGTACAATTCATCCGTCATTCAATTGTTGAATGTTGTGAACGAGGGGACATTGTGTGAATTGTTTTCGGTTTCTTTCAAAGATACACTCGATACCATTCGCATCGCGGCGGCAGGAACGCTACCGATTTCCAACGACGGTATTTTGCTTCGGTTGGAATTCAAAACCGCTCCGGCGGCTATCGCCGGTCAGAATTCACTCATTAGGTTCACTCAGTTCCTTTTGAATGAACCGGGAAGCGGCACACCAACCGTGAGGACGTATGACGGTCGTGTGTTTGTCGGTGTCTCTGACCCGTCTCAATATCTTGTCTTCACGCCGTCAACGAAATTGTTTGGTAATATTCATGTCGGTTCGGATTCGATTTCAACTGTTTCGGCAAAGAGTGTGGCAATTGAAGCAATGAGTATCAACACGGTAACTTCGAGTCATCCGGATTTTACTGTTGCTCCAACACTTGGTTGGTTAGAGCCGAATGACAGCACGACCTTTACTATTACGTTCACACCATCATCCCGTGGAGTAAAGAATGGTTTCATCATTTTTGAACATAACGCAGACGGTTCACCCGATTCATTATCCGTCAGCGGAGAAGGAATCGCACCTGAGTTTTCCGTTTCGCCGCTCAATCTTGATTTCAACAATGTACAAATCGGAAACAGTAAAACGGACAGCGTTACGGTAACAAACACAGGAACGGCTGAACTCGTCGTTTCGCTTGTTGAATCGAACCACAGTGATTACTCCATCACTCAAACATCAGTAACACTCCAACCCTCAGAAAGCGAAACGTTTGGGATTACATTTACTCCAAGTTCAACAGGAGTGATTTCAGGTGAAATAAGTTTTACGCACAATGCTGATGGCTCTCCTCATGCTGTGGATGTAACCGGAAGAGGTGTTTCGTCGGCATTTGTTGTTGTTCCCGGTAGTATTTCCTTCGGCGATGTTCTTCTCGGAGAAAGTAAACTTGACAGTGTAACAGTTCATAACATCGGCTCGAAAGATTTGTTTATTTCTCTTGCGGAAGCGAACAACAATAATTATCTCGTTAGTCCATCCACCGCTACTATTCCGCCGTATGACAGTTTGAAATTTTATGTAACATTTCAGCCGACTTCGATGGGAGTGAAAAGTGGTTTTGTCATTTTCGACCACAGTGCGAACGGAACTCCTGATTCTGTTTCACTGAGTGGCAGATGTATCGCTCCGCTTTTTTCTGTTTCATTAACCTCACTTGATTTTCAAGATGTTGTTGTGTATTCAAGCAAAACCGACAGCGTAATTGTAACCAACATCGGAACGGCTGAACTTGAAATCTCATTAGTTGAATCCAACAATAGTGATTACTCCATCACTCCAACTACTGCAGTTCTTCTTCCGTCTGCAAGCCGAACGTTTTACATTACGTTTACTCCAAGTTCCATTGGAGTTATTGATGGAGACGTGGAGTTTATGCACAACGCAACATCAAATCCGGATTCAGTTGCGTTGCAAGGAACGGGAATTTATTTAACAGTGAATGTTTCAATATCATCACGATGGAATATTCTCTCATTGCCGGTCGTTCCGGTTGAA
>JACPVN010000213.1 GCA_016191715.1 Ignavibacteriota bacterium
GTAATGCTCAGTGTATTGTTAGAACGTAATGGTTGAGCAACATTTTGCTCAGTCCCTGTTGATTTTTTTTGTTCGGATGCCATAGAGATTGTGTTCTCCTGAGAATTTGATTTCGATAGTGAAGTGATTGGGGTGAGCCAATGTACTAAAATTTCGAGAGATTTACACGCTTTTGTAGTTGTTTCTCTCAGGTTGAAGATGTATTTTTGTTTCCATGATTATTAAGAACGCGTATGCGAAAATTAACATTGGTCTTCGCATCCTGAGGAAACGTCCTGATGGATATCACGACCTTGAAACGGTGTTTCATCGTGTGAATGTAAAGGATGAATTGAAATTTGAAGAAGCTAAGTTAGTTACTGTGAATTCTTCACATCCGCATTTGCCGAACGAGCGATATAATTTGTGTGCGAGAGCGGCGATGTTGTACAAGCGACATTTTGGCGTGAAAAAAGGGGTAAGCATTTCTCTTAAAAAAAATATTCCTATTGGTGCAGGTTTGGGCGGCGGTAGCGCTGATGCGGCAGCGACACTTCTTGCAATCAATGAATTATGGAATCAGAATTATTCTGCCGAAGAACTTCTGCCGCTTGCGGCAACTCTTGGTTCAGATATTCCTTTTTTTTTGAAAAATGAATCGGCGTATGCAACGGGAAGAGGAGAGGAACTACTATACTTCAAACTTGATATTCCGTATTGGATTGTGGTGGTGTATCCGAATGTGCATGTTTCAACTCCGTGGGCATATTCACAGTTAAAAGTTAATAGTGAAAAGTTAAAAGTTGGTTTGAACAACATATTACTCCAACACATCAATGAACCAAAGTCGTGGTCTCAAACTATTCAGAATGATTTTGAGGAAAATGTTTTCGCTCATCATCCTTTCATCGCCGAAGTGAAATTGAACTTGATTGAATCGGGTGCGGTGTTTGCTCAGATGTCGGGGAGCGGCTCATCGGTTTATGGAATGTTCTATGAAGAGGAAACAGCAAAAAGAGTTGTTGAAGAAATGAAAGTGAATTTCCCCGTATTTCTCACGCCGCCAAATTTTCATCCTGAGAACTGATTGCATCCGTTTATGGTTTTCTCTATATTGTCATCTGAAATGAGAAGAAAAGAACGAATTGTTGCCCTGTGTCTCCGAATCTCAGGGGTAAATATTTCAAACAACAAAGTCACAGAGACAATGAGTATTGTGTTGTTGCTTATTAGTTTATCTAACTTAATAAATGCACAAACTCAACCGGCAACTTCACTTCCGCAAGATTCAACTTCGGTCAAGGATTCCGGCTACATTCCTATTAAACCAATTCCCATGCTTGGTTCGTTGGAGAGAACATTATCAGGCGAGAATGTTTTACCGGATTCACTTTTTCCTTTTGTTGATTACAAGTACTTGGGTGATTTACTCTCGAAATTTACAGAAGTGTACATTCGGGATTTGGGTAGCCCCGGTCAGTTACATGGTTTAACAATGAACGGAGTTGATGCACGTTCAATTGCTGTGATGAGTGATGGAATTCTCCTGAATGAACCGCTGACAGGAGTTTTCGATTTGAATCTCTATCCAACCGAATACATAGAACGCATAGAAATCATCCCCGCGACAAGGGCGTTTCTGTATGGAATAAATAGCACGGGCGGGGCAATCAATCTCGTCACGAAAAATTATGTTGCCGCGAAACCAATCAGCCGGATTCGGTTTTTCGAGTCGGCGTACGAGCATACCTATTTCGATGGATTCGTAAGTCAGGATGTGAAACGTGATTTGAACGTTACAATCGGTTTGCAACATCCGTCGTATTACGGACGATTCCGAAATAGTAATCATGAAGGATGGAACGCGCGGGTGAAAATCAGATACAATCTCTCGGAGGACCTGAACATTTTCGCGTCGGAGATGTACAATCAAACACGAACGGGGTTGAACGGCGGACTCGATACTCTCACTCTCCCGATTGACTACTACGACAAGATTGATGCAATCCTCCGTAATGAAGATGCTTATGAAAAAATCACACGGCACGATGTGCAACTTGGGATGGCAGGACGATTCTTTTCTGACTCCAACTCAATTACTTCACTGACGTTATTTCATTCGACAAATCTGCGGGAGTATCGTGATGAAAATCCGCCGATTCCGTATAACAATATATTCCTTCAGCAAGACCATTGGTCGCAATGGTATGGTGCGAGGTTGACACACAATTTTTTATTCTTTGGGAATGAAATTAATTTAGGCGCGGAGTTTCAGTCAAGGGGAGTGATTGCAAGTTCGGTAATGAATCAGGAATTCAGAAACAATAAAAGTATTTGGATAAAGGATAGGTATGAAGTTCTTGATGCCGGTTTGGTTGTTTCCGGATACGGAAGGTACGAACATGAACCCAATCAGTACGCGCTTAGTTCCGGCTTTGATGTTTCTTATCAATTATTTTCTTCCTTGAATGTTCATGGAGGAATTTCTAAATCAATTCGAAGCAGTACATTGCAGGAAGAACTGTGGAAAGATTCTGTGGTTGATTCATGGCTCCCGCTTTCTCATGAACAACATGAAGTTCGGGAAGTAGGTTTGAAATTGAATCTTTCAAACCTTGAACTGCATCTCAGTTCCTTTCAAAGAACTATCGTGTCCTCGTTGGAAAACTTTTCATCGTTCTCCGCGAATCCGTTTCCGAACATTTTCATTGATACATTCAATGAAAGAAAAATTCAAGGCGTGAATGGTCTGGTAAAATTCCGGTACGGGTTGTTTATTGCTGAAGGAATGTTTCAATATCTTTCAATTACAAACGATGGCAATGAAGACACTCGTTACCCGAACTGGAACGCATCCGGCGGTATATATCTCTGGGATAAATTCTTCGATGAGCATTTGAATATCAAAGTTGGGTTTCGCGGGCGGCTTGTCAGTGCGCATGACGGAGTTGAGTTTAATCCGCAGGCGCAGATGTATGTTCCTTCAAAGTACTGGAAGGTCAAGTCAGTTGCTGTTGGCGATTTTGTTCTCCTTGCACACATCGGAGATGCAGACATTCATTTGATTTTAGAAAATATGTTGGGAAGGGATTACATACTTGTCCCGTATTTCCCCATGCCTGACCGTACATTGCGGTTTGGTTTGAACTGGCAGTTTTTGGATTAATCACAAAAAGGTAGATATGAAAACTTCTAGACTCATTTGCTTCATACTCACATACTTCCTACTTTCACCCGCTTTAGGCGGGCAAGACTACTCACTATTGGCACAACAAAAAGCAGATATCGTTTACACCAACGGGAAAATCTGGACGGTTGATAAACAGAAACCAACAGCTCGCGCAGTTGCAGTATTGAACGAAAAAATTCTTGCCGTCGGTTCAAATCAGGAGATACGGCAGTATGTTGATGCCGCGACGACCAAAGTGATTGACCTCCAAGGGAAGTTTATGATGCCCGGCTTCATTGATAACCACACACATTTTTTAGATGGCGTTTTTCAATTGCAAAGCATTGATTTGCGAAATGCTAAAAACGAAACCGAGTTTTCTCAAATTGTAAAAGATTATGTCGAAAAACATCCAAACCAATGGATAACCGGCGGAAATTGGGACCACGATAATTTCCCGACAGGGGAATTGCCGGGAAAAGAATTGGTTGATGTGTTTACAGAACAACAAGGATTCTTCGTCGTGCGCTATGACGGACACATGGGACTTGCAAACAGTTACACACTTGCTCTTGCCGGAATAACACGAGATACTCCAAATCCTCCCGGCGGAGAAATTGAACATGACAAGTTGGATGGCGAGCCGACAGGAATTTTGAAAGACGAAGCGATGAGTTTAGTGTATAAACTCATTCCGCCTGCAACACAGAATGAAAACCTACAATCTGCTCGGTTAGCGCTTGCAGAAGCGAGAAAACTTGGACTGACAAGCATTCAGGATGTTTCGTATGATGCCGCATTGAAGACATATCAAACATTAAAAGCAAAAGGAGAACTTACTGCGCGTATGTACTGCCGAATGCCAATCAGCGGTTATCAGAATCTTGTTAATCTTGGAATTCAGGTCCCGTTTGGTGATGAATGGATTCGCGTCGGTTCCCTGAAAGCATTTGCAGATGGTTCGCTTGGCTCAACGACTGCGTGGTTTTCCGAACCATACGTGTCTGACCCGAACACGACCGGATTAGCAAGTGATATTGTGCTTGATGGAAGGTTAGAAAAATGGGCGCTTGATGCTGACAAAAACAAATTACAACTTTCTGTTCACGCAATCGGAGATAAAGCAAACGGTTGGGTGTTAGATTTATATAGAAAAATTGTCGAGACAAATCCCCGTTGGGAGAGACGATTCAGAATCGAACATGCTCAGCACATTGCACCTGAAGATTTTTCACGGCTCTATGGACTTGATGTAAATGTTTCCGTTCAACCCTATCATGCAATTGATGACGGACGATGGGCTGAAAAACGTATCGGACATGAACGATGCAAGACGACGTATCCGTTCAGAACATTTCTCGATAAAGGAATTAGGATGTGCTTCGGTAGTGATTGGACTGTTGCACCGCTCAATCCGTTGCTTGGTATTTACGCCGCAGTCACTCGTCGCACACTCGATGGCAAGAATCCGGACGGTTGGTTTCCCGAACAGAAAATTACTATCAAAGAAGCAATTGAAGCATACACCATCAACAATGCGTATGCGGCATTTGAAGAGAACGAAAAGGGTTCTATCTCCGTCGGCAAACTTGCTGACTTTGTGGTTCTCTCTCAGGATTTGATTACTATTGACCCGACTCAAATTGAAAACATTATTGTCGAAATGACGATAGTTGGAGGTAAGGTTGTGTATCAAAAGCAGTAGTTGGTACGTAGAAAGAGAAACAAGTAGTCAGTAAACAGAACTCAGGGTCACAGGTAAAAGGTAAAAGTGAAAAGTTAAAAGTATAAGTTTGAGTACATTCTTACTAACCACTCACAAATCACAAATAACCATTGACCAATGACAATTTACAAAGAACCAAGAGCAACGAGCAAGGAACAAGTATGAACGAACAATCATTTCAACCACCACCACCGCCGCTAACGTACCAACAGCCTGTTGTCAAGTATGCTGGATTTTGGAAGCGGTTTGCCGCGATATTAATTGATAAACTCATCATCGCCGTCGCTTCATTGATAATTCTACTTCCGTTTATTGCAATGATAGGAATAAGCGCTTTCATCACGGCGAGAGATGTAGAAAATATTGGCTTCTTGTTTTCAATGGTGATTGTGTATATTCTCGCCGCGTTGATGATAGTTATTGCTGAGTGGCTGTACTTTGCAATCATGGAATCGCAACGAGGCGCGACGATTGGGAAGATGGTGTTGAATATTGTTGTAACCGATTTGCAAGGACATCGCATTACGTTCGGTCGCGCA
>JACPVN010000214.1 GCA_016191715.1 Ignavibacteriota bacterium
ATCTCGACTTCTTTGCGCGGCTCGGAGGAAAAACATCGTACACAAAAAATGATTACCGCGAAGTGTTGCTGAGAGTCGGCTTGCAGGAAGAAGCGCACCAAAAGCGACTCAAAGGTTTCTCGAAAGGGATGCGGCAAAAGTGCGGCATTGCGATTGCGATTCTCAAAGACGCTCCTGCAATTCTGCTTGATGAGCCGACAAGCGGACTTGACCCGCAAGCCGGATTTGATTTCATGAAACTGCTTGATTCGCTTCGTAACGAACGCAAAGCAATTCTCATGTCCACGCATGATATTTTCCGCGCAAAAGAAATTGCAGACATCGTTGGCATTATGAGCAATGGAAAACTTATCATGCAACAACCGGCACGGGAACTTGCGGAGACCAATCTCGTTGAGTTGTACATGCACTACATGGCTGGTCATCTCGAACAGGCGGCATAAAGGAGAACATCATGATTCGTCTTATCATCGAAAAAGAATTACGCGAAATCATCGGCTCGACAAAGTTTGCTGTCAGTTTCGGCGTGTGCGCGTTGCTGATTCTTCTCTCGTTCACCATCGGTGCGAAAAATTATCACGTGAGCGTCGCACAGTATGAAGCGGCGAAGCGGGAAAACATCCGGCAAATGGAGGGCTTGACCGATTGGTTCAGCGTACGCACTCACCGCATCTTTCTTCCTCCGCAACCGCTTGCAAGTTTGGTGAACGGAGTTTCCAACGACATCGGTCGCACGATTGAAATGCAGGGACGCGGCGAACTCACCGCCGATGACAGTCGCTACAACGACGAGCCGATGTTTGCTATCTTTCGCTTTCTCGATTTGGAATTTATTTTTCAAATTGTTCTCTCTCTCTTTGCTATCGTCTTTGCGTTCGATTCCATCAACGGAGAAAAAGAACGAGGCACGCTTCGCCTTTCATTTGCCAACGCGGTACCGAGTGAAAAATATATTCTCGGAAAACTTCTCGGCTCATTTCTCGCGCTCGGCATTCCGCTCATCGTTGCAATCTTAGCCGGATGTTTGATGCTTCCGCTTCTTGGCATCTCGTTGAACGGAGATGAATGGCTTCGTCTCACGCTCGTTATCGGCGCGGGATTACTCTACTTCGGGTTGTTCCTCTCTCTTTCGATTTTTGTTTCTGCGCTCACGCATCGTTCTTCACATTCTTTTTTGATGTTGTTGGTCGTCTGGATTTTGAGCGTGTTGATAATTCCGCGGGCATCAGTTCTGCTTGCCGGTCGTGCCGTTGACGTTCCTTCGGTTGATGAACTTGCTTCTCAGAAGAATCGCTTCAGCTCACAATTGTGGAAAGAAGACCGCGAGAAAATGTCGGCGTTCAAAGCGACTGCTACCGAACCGATGAAGCAAATGGAAGAGTTTCAGCAATTCATGGGGAAACAAAACGACGAGCGTGACAAAAAGATGCAGGAATTTTCCGTCAAACTGAATGAAGACAGAGCAAACCGTCAGATCGTTCAGCAGAAACTTGCACTGAATCTTGCCCGCGTTTCACCCGCAACAACATTTTCGCTTCTTGCAACGACGCTCTCAGGAACATCGCTTCAACTCAAAGATAAATTCCGTAACGAAGCGACTGCGTATCAGCAATCGTACGCCAACTTCATCAAAGCGAAAACAGGATTGGTCCCCGGCGGGCGCATGATGGTTTTTCGCATGGAAGTCAACGGCGAAAAAGCAAAACAGATTGACCCGTACGAGCTTCCGGTGTTCGAGTATCATCCGTTCACAGTCAACGATGTCTTTAGTTCAAGCATGATTGATTTTGGATTACTCGTCGTTTTCAATTCGCTCTTTTTTGTTGGAGCATACGTTTCATTTTTACGATATGATGTTAGATGAGCGGTTACAGATTACCGGTTACGGGTTACAACGTAACCGCACATTGTTCTTAGCTCTTTGATAATTGTAATAATCCGAAATCCACAATCCGTAATCCGAAATTGATAATCAGCAATCAGCATTTAAAAATCAGAAATTCAATATGCTTTCAACCTTGATTCTTAAAGAACTCAAATCCATTCTTCTCAGCCCAAAGTTCACAGCAACATTTGCCGTCTGCTCGCTCCTGATGTTACTCAGTACGTACATCGGAATTCAGGAATACCGCGCATCGGTGAAGCAGTACGAAACTGCGGTGCAACTCGTTGACCAGGAACTGCGCGAGAAAACCGATTGGATGGGAGTCAGCAACCGCATTTACCGGATGCCCGACCCGCTCAGCATTTTTGTTACGGGAATTACGAACGACATCGGACGCTGGTCAAGCGTTGACCACTTTAACACGGTGAAACTGCGGCACAGTAGTTACTCGGACGACCCGATTTTTGCTCTCTTCCGTTTTGTTGATTTCACCTTCATCGTGCAGATTGTCTTATCGCTGTTTGCGATTCTGTTCACGTACGATTCCATCAACGGCGAGCGTGAATCGGGAATGTTGAAGTTGGTATTTTCCAATGCGGTGCCGCGTGTGAAATATATTACGGCAAAGTTTGTTGGCTCATGGCTCGGACTTGTTCTCCCGCTCACGATTCCGCTCGCTATCAGTTCGCTTCTCGTGATGCTCTATAATATTCCGTTCACTGCACATCACTGGTTGAGTCTCTTGCAACTTGTCGGAATTTCGTTGTTGTATTTTACCTTCTTCATGGCGCTTGGAATTTTTATTTCTGCCATGACGAAACACTCGAACGTTTCGTTTCTCCTGAGTTTTGTCATTTGGATTTTGCTCGTGCTGATTATTCCCCGTGTCGGAATCATTACAGCAGGGCAAATCGTCACCGTTCCGAACGCGGCAGAGATTGAAGGACAACGGGATAGTTACGCCAAAGACCGGTGGGAACAATTCAAAGAAGATTCAGAAAAACGATTTCAGGAACGGCAGGCGCAAATGTCGGGCATGACGAAAGAAGAAGAGGAAAAAATTCAGGACGATAACATGTGGACGGTGATGGTGATGGAGGATTCGCTGAGAAAGCAAGTTGAGCGGGACATCAACGACTACTCAGTGAAGTTGAATGAAGACCTCCGCAACCGGAAAGCCGTGCAAGAACAATTGGGATTTATTCTCTCGCGGTTCTCTCCCTCGTCAGCGTACCAGCTTGCGGTGATGAACCTTGCGCAAACGGATATTTATCTCAAGTCACGCTACGAGCAAAGTTTGCTCTCGTACCGCAGTGTGTTCAATCAATACACCGACAAGAAACAAAAGCAATCGGGTGAAGCCGGAGGAATTCGCATCACGATGGATTCGGAGAAAGGATTTTCGTTCTCAACTCCCCGAGAGAAAGGAACGCTCAACATTTCCGATATGCCCCGCTTCGAGCATCCTCAAACCAATACCTTATTTCCATTGCTTGATTTCGGATTATTAGTTTTCTTTTCTGTTACTGCATTTGCCGGAGCGTTCGTTGGGTTTTTGAGGTATGATGTACGATGAGATTTCGGATTTCGAAATGTGACTTGCGGATTGCACTCTGAACCATTATCAAAACATGGATGCAGTTGTCTTGTCCGTCTTTGGAGGAACCGCCGACCTTGTTTGGGCGGTCTATGACTCATAGAGGAGTTGGAATTCCCTCCCAGGCAATTCTTTTCAGAAGATGTTAAACTTTAATAGTCCATAACAACCAAGGAAAAAAATCTTTCAATCCTTTTGCTTTGTCATAGACTTCCGGATATTTGTTTTCTTCATCTCAAGAGCGACCTTTCTTGATTTTTTCAAGAGGTAGTCTAATCCTTCTTCAAGCCCCATGTTTTTGATTTCTTCGTGTAAAGCGTTTTTCCATTCCCAGACTTCAAGCTGGGCTTTTGATATATTAGGTTTCATAGTTTTTATCTAATAATTCCAATGGTGTTATGATTCTAAAATTGTGTGAAAAGCCCAACAAATTATTCAAACCGATAATTTTCCTTTCCCGATGAATGTTTGCAAGATGCTGGTAATTCCAACTTAAAAGAACATCCATCACATTAACAACAGCAATTGCAATATGAAGGGCATCGGCTTCTTTGTTTCGCGGGACAATTCCTTCCTTGATATAGGCAGAAGAAAGCAGACGAATATCATCAGAAATCTGTATGTCAACATCGGCAACATCATACCGTTCTATGACGCTTAATAAACGATTTCGTTTGTTGATATTTTTTGTGTTGTTGATTTCTGTAAAGACAACATACGATACATAAGTTGCATAAAATCCGCGTCTGACATAATTCTCAAAAAAATCTATCGTTGCTTCCTTTTTTTCCGGTGCATCATCTGCATAAACGAAGTTGATAATTGAAGTATCAAGATATACTCTGTACGGTTTCACGCTTGAAATATACTAAGGATTGGATGCAAACTCAAATCTATGTAAATGACATTCATCGGGTAGCGAGACCTGACACGACAACAACTTCTCCCTCGTTGCATTTACCGGAGCGTTTGTTGGATTTTTGAGGTATGATGTGAGATGATTTCGGATTTGAGATTAAATGCAGATTAGCAGGAAGCGTTAGGATGATTATTTAAAAGTATTACACAGGAGTTAAACTTTCTCCCACAAGCAGAAAGCGACTTTATTTATTAGGTTTCGGATACTTTCTTTCTATTTCAACTGCTTTGCTCTCTGTTGACAACTGCCGGATCAGTATTTTATCCAGTGACGTTTTAAGTGAGGATGTCTCGGACTTGGCTATAATCTTGCCATCTGCGTTTGGTACTCTGGCCTTTAATCGAATCATAAACTCATGACCTGGGTCAAATGATTGAGTAGGACCTTTCATGATCGAGTTACCTGACGAATGTTTGTCGGCCAATATTGTCCATCCGTTTATGGACCAATTTGGAGGGGGGCAATTTGCAGGAAGATAGTTTTCATATATACCTACTTCGATCCTTCCACTGTCTATGGTAATATCATAACTCGAAACATCTAGCTCCCACCAATCACCCAAACTTACTTCATTTGCACCAACAAGAAAGGGTGTTGGCAAAAGGTCTTCACCACTCTGATTTTTGATATGCAAGTAAAACCCAGCATTAGATGTGTTCTTTGATGCAAAGTAGGCCCTTACCCTGAGCACCTTAAGAGGATAGGACAGCGAATTTAGGAACTTTCTGAAACCGATGGCTCCATCAGACATGTTGCCGTCAAGTGGGCAAGCGCCACCCCAAGACCAACTCTGCTCAAATAACCCATCGTCGTTTTGCAATTCAATTATTGACCAAGATTCAGGAGTCGTAAAGTACAAGATTTCTCCTCGCTTTGTCCCATCGCTGTTACTTGCAACAATCCGAAAGTAGTAAGTCGTGTTTGATATAAGGCTACTGACGGACTGATTAAAATTTATTATGTTTGAACCAGATCCGACGTTTTGAGATGATGTGTTTATGTAAGTGGAAAGGGTCGAACTAGTGCCATATTCGAACCAAGTATTTGTGGATAGACCATTTGAATTTACAGTACCATTCAGCATAGCACTATTGGATGTGATAGACGAAGCAGATAAGGTTGCTAGAGTTAGCATGTTTGAACTTTCCCATAGTTTCACTCTCAACCCCACTATATCTGGTTTGTAATAGTCTACTAGCTGATGAGAAAAGATTTCGACTCTTACGCCCGCGCCTACCTGAATTCCACTATACAAGATAGCCCATGGATTTCTAGAAATATCGGCATCAAGTTCTCCAAAAAGAGATATCTCCGTGTATGGTCCAGCTACACCGAAAAGCAAAAAATTCCATTGGGGTCCTATGTAACCCTTGAGTTTGGCGCCTGCGGTAATAGTCGGGGTATCAAAATCGAAACTATGATTTAGATCTGCTATCGGTGCCCAGTCTCCATTTTTATAAACCAGACCAGCAGTCAGATCAGCGTGCTGCCTTATGCCAGTTGTAACTGCGACAAATACTTTGGCATCAACTCCAACATTGATTGTCATTACTGGTGTGATAACAATAGGTACTGGACCGATGAAGGTTGTTATCGGTGCAAGGTAAGCGCGATATATCTCTTTTTTCTTCTTTACATCAAGTGCTAATAAATTTATTCTTAGTCTAAGGTCTAAATCCTCAGATATAGTAGTTGACAATTGAATGTGTCTCAGTTGCCAATCATCGATACTCATGATATACGTTACAGTGGGTGTGATATCAATAGTTCCATTTGCAACTATCTGATCGGTAGTTGTGGAGTAGTTTCCGTCATAGTCATAAATAACTAGTTCAGATATTCGAAAAAAGAACCCAGTAGGGTTAATATTTGATTTTTGAAGTTGCACTCCAGTAGCCTTATAGAGTGTTCTTAAAGTATCGTTCGATGTTAGGGTTCGTATGAATGAAGTGCTCCCCTTCTGTATTGCTTCTGTAATTACTGCTTGTGTTGTCCAAACAGTATCTCTGGTGTTTGATTTAGATACTTGAGTAACTTTTCGAAGCATACCCATTCCTTTGTTGGTAACAATTATGTCGTTTGTCTGTAGCTTATCAATAGTTTCGGATCCTTTATTGAAAACGAATGTAGAAGAATCTGAAGAGATGGATACTAATCGGTATGCGAAAGTAGTTGAGTCAACAGTTTTCGTTGTAGAAGGTATAATAATATCCGGAGGCGGGGGTTCGCTCGGACCGTCATTTTTACAGCCTAGTTGGATGAAGGTAATGATGAAAAGCAATGCTAATGTACTCATCAAGTTTTTGAAGAATGAGTGAATCATGTAATTTCCCTTATGCTATCTGAATTTACAACAAACGCCTCGTAAAATAAAGTAGACCCACCAAAAGGAGTGCAACAAAATGAGGTAAAGTTGTATGAAAACTTTTAGGTTAGACTCCATAGAGTTTTGTTGAGTCTTTACATCTATGTTTGTACACAGTTCGTCGCGTTAGGCTTTGGTAACCATCTACATTGTCAATAGCTGTGCTTCTACAAGTTAATTTCATACACACAATCCATAAATTAGTCTAAAATTTGATTGTTTTTTGTTTCGTATCGGTTCAGAACACCCAGCCAGAGGTCTCTTTCTTTCTTCCTACCATATTTGGCAGTCCAATAGGATAGAACGGCCAAATAAATAGTGATCGTGCTTACTACCACGATCCCCAACCAAAAAGGCCAAGCCCGTAAGTAAAAGGCATAGAGTGCTTGGACAATCACTAGAGTTGGAAAAGGTGCATTGGCAATTGCTCGGTTTACGAAACTTGTGTCGAACGGGTTCTCACTATTTATCGTTTCCCAATTCAACCCAGATACGTGTGGCTCGACACACACCTCTAAATAAGTGGCTATTCTCTGGATTGCACGGAGGTGTCGGATTTCGTCATACCACATGTAAGAAACAATAAGGGACGAAACAATGAGCAATTCAGGATAATTACTCCCGAAGGTTACTGCGGCAGCTCCCAGTGTCAAGGCAATCTGGAGATTCTTTGTTCCGTGTTCTAAGTACATTCGGATTTCCTCTCTCAGTTGGTTGTACTCATCAATGTAACCCTCAGATGCGTTTTTCATTGGTGTATCCTTTCTATATAAATAATTTGGTTAGTAACACTCTATTCTACTGTTTCATCCGACTGTTTTGTATAACATAACCAGAACGAAGGTAATATAGCAGAGTTCACAACTGCTCTTCTCTCAATGGTTGAGAAAGTCCTATCGCAA
>JACPVN010000215.1 GCA_016191715.1 Ignavibacteriota bacterium
ATACACAGGAGCGGGACCGTTAGTTCTCGGAACGGCACTCCATAAATATCGTGTCAAAGAAATTCTTGCCTTTAACGGATTACCTACTCCACGGTATCAAGTAGTTAAAAACCCCTTAAATTTTGAACTTGACGAAAGTCTTCAATTTCCGCTTATTGTCAAACCATCACGGGAAGATGCGAGTATTGGAATCAGCGCGTCTTCTGTAGTTTATTCAATAACGGATCTGAAAAAACAAGTACGGCATGTCGTTGAACAATTCGACCAACCCGCAGTAGTTGAAGAATATATTGACGGACGGGAATTGAATGTTGCAATTATCGGAAACAGAAAACCGATCGCAATGCCAATCTCTGAAGTTGATATGACGACATTGCCGGCGCATCTGCCGCGAATCATTACCTACAATGCAAAGTGGGTGAAAGGCACCGACGAGTACGAATGTACGAAAGGCGTTTGCCCCGCTCTTCTTCCGCCAGAGTTGGAAGAGCGAATCAAAGCGCTTGCCGTAGATGCATACCATTTGATTGGTTGCCGGGATTATGCACGTGTAGATTTCCGCTTGTCGAAAGATCATCATCCGTTCATTCTTGAAGTGAACCCGAATCCTGACATTTCAGAAGATGCAGGATTCATGCGTTCGGCGAGAGTGTACGGTTTGGAATTTGAAGAAGCGATCGGGAAGATAGTAGAGTTTGCATTGGAACGAGCCGCATAATGTTCAATGAACAAGTTTCAGTCAGAAAATTTCAATCTGAAGATAAACCGGCAATCATCGAAATTCTGAGAGCGACAAATGTTTTCAGTGACGAAGAAATTACCATTGCAATCGAGTTGATGGACGAGTTTATACAAAATCCGAATCAACAGGATTATGATGTGTACACTGCAGTCAGTGAAGAAGGACAAGTACTCGGTTATTACTGTGTCGGTCCGACTCCGCTCACGCACGGAACATTCGATTTGTATTGGATTGCAGTGAAACCTGATTGGCATAAACAAGGTGTGGGTAGTTTGCTCAACCGTCATTGTGAAGAATTGGTCAAGTCGCTCGGTGGAAGATTGATTGTTGCTGAGACATCATCAAAACCGAATTACGAAACCACGCGACGGTTTTATCATCTGCAGGGCTACCTGGAAGTTGCAAATATTAAAGACTACTACAAACCGGGTGACAGTCTTGTCATCTTCGGAAAATATGTTCAACAATAGAGAAAAAACAATATATGGAACTCTGGCAAGAGTTACTTCGTCAAAGCGTTGACACAGGAAAAGATTTGGTCGAACGGTTCGGGTTTGATAAAGACCTCGCTGACCGGCTGAACAAATTTTTCCACATTCGAATCAATCCGTATTACCTGAGTTTGATTCGTCACCCCGGAGATCCCATCTGGCTTCAGTGCATTCCCGATGCAAAAGAGTTGATGGACGATGGTTTACCGGAAGACCCGCTCATGGAAGACTCACACAGTCCCGTGCCGAGCATAGTGCATCGGTATCCCGACCGCGTGCTGTTTCTTACAACAAGTCAATGCTCAATGTATTGCCGATTCTGCACGCGCAAGCGAAAAGTCGGCGACTCAACGAAGATAAACATGAAGTATATTCAGGATGGAATTGATTACATCGCGGCTCATCCCGAAATCCGTGACATTATTCTTTCCGGCGGCGACCCGCTCACGCTTACCGATGTGATGGTGGAAAAAATTCTGAAAGGTTTGCGGCAAATTCCTCATGTTGAAATGATTCGACTTGGCACAAAGATTCCGTGTGTGCTTCCGCAGAGAGTTACTCCGAAACTGTGCAAGATTATTAAGAAGTATCATCCGATTTATGTGAACACACACTTCAATCATCCGTGGGAATGTACACCCGAAGCAAAGCGCGCGTGTGAAATGCTTGCTGATGCCGGAGTTCCGGTTGGAAATCAGGCGGTGCTGATGAAAGGTGTAAACGATGACGCGGAAGTGATGAAGGAGTTATTCAGAAAACTTCTGACGATGCGTGTCCGTCCGTACTATCTTTATCAGGCAGACATCACCAAAGGAACAGATTATTTCCGTACACCTGTCAGCAAAGGATTGGAAATTATGGATAAGTTGCGCGGACATACTTCCGGTTTAGCAATTCCCGCATATGTGATTGATGCACCCGGCGGCGGCGGAAAGATTCCTATTCTTCCACAGTACGTCATTGGTCGTGCAGGAAAGAACATCATCCTCAGAAATTACAAGTACGAGATTTTCACCTATCCCGATGTTGAAGAAAATCCTGTCAACCACAACCCGCCTGTAGAAAAACCGTTCCTCCGCAAGCGAAGAAACGGAAACAGCAAGCATGAGCCGGAACATGAGACGGTGGAAGTGATGGCGTAATTTCTTTTTCACCACGAAGGATACGAAGTAGCACGAAAAAAATCTTAGTGTCTCTTAGTGTCCTTCGTGGTTTTGTTTCCCTTCCACTTCTTTCTTACATTTTCCTGCCAACGAATTAACTAATAAACCAGTCACCAAATAACCACCCACTAAGTTGAGATTTTCTCCCGACAAAATAGAAGAAGTCCGTCTTGCCACCGACATTATTGAACTCATTGGTTCGCACGTGCAGTTGAAACGGCGCGGAAAAAATTATACGGGTTTGTGTCCTTTTCATGTCGAGAAGACGCCATCGTTTTCTGTTTCATCCGAGAAGCAGATGTTTTATTGTTTTGGATGCGGAAAGGGTGGAAACGCGTTTTCGTTTATGATGGAATATGAAAAGGTCTCGTTTCAGGAAGCAGTGCGTGCGTTGGCGGAGAAAGCGGGCATCGCTCTACCGGTGTATGAATCGGAACAGGAAGCGCAGGTAAATCAGTTCGAGGAACTCTATCTTGTTTGTCAGAAAGCGGCAAGGTTTTTTTATCAAAACCTGACAGAGACAGTTGAAGGAAAACTTGCTCTTGAATATTTCCGTCATCGGGGATTTCGGGATGAGACGATTCGTCAATTCGGACTTGGCTACTCGATGAACTCGTGGGATAGTCTCATCAAGTTTGCAGCGACGGAAAACATCTCGATTGATGTGTTGCATCAAGCCGGACTTGTTCGAAAACGGGAAGATGGTTCGTTCTATGATTATTTTCGCGGGCGTGCGATGTTTCCGATTTTTTCTCCCACAGGAAGAGTCATCGGTTTTGGCGCGAGAAAGATGTACGAGGATGATTCAATTGCCGGAAAATATATCAACTCGCCTGAGACACAAATCTATAATAAGAGCAGAGTTCTGTACGGACTTTTTCAGTCGAAGGATGCGTTGCGTGAACATGACAACGCTATCTTGGTTGAGGGCTACGCCGATTTGATTACTTCGTTTCAAGCCGGTGTGAAAAATGTTGTAGCATCAAGCGGAACCGCCCTCACGCAGGAACAAATTCATTTGCTCAGTCGCTACGCAAAGAAAGTAACGATTGTGTATGACGCGGATTCTGCCGGATCGAATGCCGCGCTGCGCGGCGTTGATATCATTCTTGAACGGGGAATGGATGTCCGTATTGCATCCTTGCCTGAAGGAGATGACCCGGACAGTTTTATGAAGAAGCAAGGCGGCGAAGCGTTTCAGGAATTACTTGACAAATCGGTTTCGTTCATTGATTTCATGGCGCAGTCGTTTGAACGGAAGGGAATGTTTGATTCGCCGGAAGTACAGGCACAGGCAGTTCGCACGATTGTTCAATCAATTGCAAAAATCAAAGACGAACTCAAGCGTGATTTCTTCATCAAGAATCTTGCGGAAAAATATCGTTTGTACGAGACGACACTATATCGCGAGTTGGAGAAATCTCTGGTGGAGGAACAGAAGCGTTCACGTGTTGTTGCAGAATTCGATAAGACGACAACTAAATTCACTCAACATACGGTTCAACCAAATTCTGTCAAACCTCAAGAATCAACCATCCCGAACAATGAGAAAGAGTTAACACAAGCAATGTTAGAGGGGGGAGAAACTGTAACACGATTTGTGTTCGAACATCTTACACTCGACGAATTTTTACATCCGAAAACACGGGCGATAGCGCAACATCTTCTTTCAGTCATTGAGGAAGGACGTACTATCGAGCCCTCAGCGTTTATTAATGAATTGGAAGATGAACAACTGAAACAGTTTGTAACAACGATTCTCTTTTCGAAATACCAAATCAGCAAGCGGTGGGAAGAATCGGGCGCAAATTTAGAGCAAGGCGAACCTATGAAGATTGCTGTTGATGCAATCATACAAATAAAGAAACAACAGTTTGAGAAACTCATCGAACAGAATCAACAGGAACTAAGACAAGCGGCGCAACGAGGTGAAGATGTTGTTCCGTTTCTTGAA
>JACPVN010000183.1 GCA_016191715.1 Ignavibacteriota bacterium
AGTACATTTATCGGAAATGAAGGATGGCAGGATGCTTTTACGATGGATATTGATAAAGACGATAATGTATATGTAGCAGGAAGGACAACAGAAGGTGGTATTCTTACGACCCCGGATGCATTCGACTCAACATTTAATGGTGGAGAAAACGGAGACGAGTTTTTTGTAAAATACGATCCAACCGGTTCTGTGTTATTGTATGGAACCTATATTGGCGGATTTGCAGACGATTGGTGTCGAACTCTTATCGTAGATTCTACGGGAGATGTTTATGTCGTAGGTCGTTCACCATCTTCTGATTTTCCAACTACTCCCGGAGCATTCGATGAAACATATAGCGGCAGTTATGATGTTACAATCACAAAATTACATCTCGGCTCATCTGTCGGGTCAATAGAAGGGTTGGTGTTCTATGATAGAAACGGAAACGGGCAGATGGATTCGAGCGAATACGCGCTTCAGAACTGGCCCCTCCGGCTTGCCGATACATTGAACCAACAACTTCAGATTGTCATGACCAACACCGATGGATACTTCCGATTCAAGGTCGAGGCGGGAAGTTACAAAGTGTCACAAATTTTCAATAACGATTGGGAACAATCGTATCCACCCGCCCGGTTGAATCCACAGGCGATTCTGTATGATGTGAATGTCAATCCGGGTGATTCGATTACCGGTTTGAATTTCGGGGCTCATCCGCTTGGCGATGAACCCGAACTCGATGTGTATATGTATGCCGGTTATCCTTATCCGTTACGTGAACCATGTTGCGGCGATTCAATTACTTATTTTATTGTCTATCGAAATATCGGAAACGTGGCGGTTTCAAACGCGAAAATAGAAGTTACCCTCGACGAACAGGTTCTGTATTCAAGTGTATCTTCTGACCCGGACATCGGCGCTCCTCGAATTGATGGAAAAAAAATCCAATGGAATAATATTTCTCTTAATGCTCAGAGCGGGAACCGGAAGATTGTTCTCTACTGTAAACTAGATTGTGTTCAACCGCCTTCGCCTCAACCCGGACCTCAGGTTATTTCAAAAGTGGAAATCAAACCGCACGGAAATGATTTCAAACACAAACGTACTGCAAATTGTTCTCATGATCCAAATGACAAACGAGTACAACCGGCAGGATGTACGGCGGCAGGATTCATCAGTCCGGCAGATTCCCTTACTTATACGATTCGTTTTCAAAATACAGGAACCGCACCTGCTTACAGAGTTATCGTTCGGGATACGTTGGATGGAGATTTTGATTTTTCAACCGTCAAACCGTTAGGTTCGAGCCATGCTTCTGTGTTTCAGCGGTTTGGAAATGAATTAGTCTGGACATTCGACCCCATCGAACTTCCCGATAGTTCAACCGATGAACTTGGTAGCCAAGGGTTTCTCACATTTCAGGTGAAACCACCCGTGGGTGTTCCCGATGGAACTGTCTTTGAAAATCGTGCAGGCATTTATTTTGATAGAAATGCTGTCGTCATGACGAATACAACGGTTAACACAGTAACATCATCGCCGTTGCCTGTTGCATCTTTTGTTGTTTCTGCAGAAACGGTTCTCGCAGGTTCACCGGTTAATTTCTTTTATAACGGTGGAAACACCGGGGCTACATATCATTGGGAATTCGGTTATGGCGCTGTGCAGGCAACTTCTGCCGAAGAGAATCCAACAGGAATTATCTATCTCGAAGAAGGAGAACAATTGGTTTCACTGAATGTTGGTCTCGGTGACTGTATATCGGAACCGGCTGTACAATCAATAGTTGTTGTTGCTCCTCATTATGCGACAGATAGAACGATGGTAAATTTCGGACAGACTTCAGGCGGGACAACCAAGACGGATACGGTGATAATTACCAACGATGGTACGGCAACTTTGTACATCCAATCTGTCACTTCGACGAATACTCAGTTTTCGGTTCAATCATACCCTGATTCGGTTTTGTCTCAGGGAGATGGAATGTTCATCCTTGCATTTTCTCCGACTGACAGCGGCTCTCAATCTGGAAATATCATTCTTGTTCACAGTGCGGCAACTTCACCCGATACCGTTGAAGTGCTTGGCATCGGAACGACAACTACCGTCACTTTCAATTATAATGCACGATGGAATATTGTTTCCAATCCGCTTGCATCACCGAACGATTCGGTTCAGTATCTCTTTCCTAATGCAATCAACAACCGGGCATTTCGGTTTGATGGAAATTCCTCTGGTTACATTTCCTCGATGCGACTTGAACAAGGAAGAGGATATTGGGCAAAGTTCGCAACCGGAGGAACATTGCAAGCAATAGGTTTATCATCCGAACAAGAATCAGTCTCTGTAACATCGAACTGGAATTTGCTTGGTTCACTGAGTGAACCTTTGCCGGTTTCCAAACTGACCGGACTTGGTACTTCACTCGCGTCGTTATGCTATGGGTACAATGCAGGGTATTACGTTCTTGACACAATTCTCCCGGGTTCAGGATTCTGGGCAAAGATGTCGGACAGCGGCACGATTCTGTTGTCGAATAGTTCATCACAAATGAATAAAACTCTTGTTCAACGAATGTCACTTGTATCGAAACTCAATACGTTGACCATAGAAAACAGCCGGCACGAACGACAGACGCTCTACTTCGGGATGAATCCGGATGACAAGTCAATGGTCAATGAGAACTATTTTGAATTACCTCCGTCGCTTGAAGATGATATGTTCGATGTTCGTTTTCAGACAAATACGTTTGCAGTCTTCGGTGAAGAGAATAGTGAACGAGAAGTTCCCCTTGTCATTCATTCTCAGGAGTCTCCTGTGACAATTTCCTGGAGTGTATTCAAACAAAGAATGAATGTTTCCCTATTGATAGACGGAAAACAACAGAAACTTACCGCGTCAGGGAAAGTAACTATTCAAAGCGGTTCATCTGTCCGTTTACAATTCTCTTCAACGAATGAGAGCATTCCTGAAGTGTTTGCATTACATCAGGCATTTCCCAATCCCTTCAACCCGACCACATCCATCGCATTTGATTTGCCGGAGAATGCGCTTGTCTCCGTGAAAATATTTGATGTGTTAGGTCGCGAAGTTGCAATCCTCGCAAATACCGAATCGTATGAAGCAGGCAGTCACAAGTTAGCATTTGACGGTTCCGGTTTACCAAGCGGATTATACTTCTATCGCATCTCTGCACAAGGCGAAAAGAATACCTTCGCGGATGTGAAGAGGATGTTGATGGTGAAATGATAAATCATTCACATGAACTCCGCGTTGATATTCGGAACATGAATACATAACTATTGGTAAATTTATTATAAAGAAAGAAGTAAAAAAATGAAAACGAAACTTATATCTCTCCTGTTACTCTTTACCTGCTTTGTTGTCGCACAACAGCAGGCGATGATGCCTGCAGCAGATAATCAAGAAATGGCATCATTGAATCTATCGGGAAAAGAGAAGAAGGAACAGAAATCAATTCATACTCCTGAAAACCTTTGTCCGGATTGTCTTGAAACTACTCTTGGGATAGAAGTTATCCCTGAAGGCAATCCCGGGACAGCACTTTCAAAATTTCCCGGGAATTCAATTTCAGTTTCATATTCTCATGAAGGATGTTTTGCGTATCAAGATCCTTATTATGAACAAGCTCATTTCAATGTTATTACACATCCAACATTGGTAAATGTATCGGATGCAAATGTTGTCTATCCTCTTTTTGATATCAATGTTCCTAATAGTCAAGATCCACACTTTCGCGAATGGAGCCAGGCGATGGAATGGGAGACGACATGCTGGAACAATCCTGCGGCGGATGAATTTATTATCCCTTGCAATATCATTCCGGGTGAGTATAAACTTAAAATCAAATTTATCATGTCCGGATGTGGCGGGACATTTATTTATTGTCAATATCCTTTTTACGTTGATGTTTCATGTACAGATGAAACAGGTACTTTATTAACATACGAATATGGCGGAGTCGCCGGCTCGGTAGTTGAACATGAAATGGAGAATCTTAGAACAGTAATTATCCTCGAGAACAACAGTCCTGTGTTTGAGAATACCACAATAAACTGTGGAACGACACTCGAAATTCAAATAGGAGAAACAACCACGTTTGACGTAGTTGCATCAGATGGAGACGTCACCGACGAAGTGACGCTCAGGAGTGGAGTTCTCCCAAGTGGAGCGGTACTTACACCCGAACTTCCGGTTACCGGAAATTCTGCCTCGACTACATTTTCCTGGACGCCTTTGTCAGGACAAGAAGGTGATTATTCAATTTCCTTCTCTTCACAGGATAATGCAATATGTCCGAATATCACTACCTGTACAATTACCATACGAGTCTTGCCGCCTCCACCGCCGTTGAATGTTTGTATCATTAAGTATTTCGACGAGAACCATAATCAATCACTTGAGCAGACGGAAGCCGTGATGGAAAATGTTGATTTCGAAATGATTAAAGATGATGTTCCTTTCACTCATTATTCAGGGACTACTAATTCAGAGGGGAAATTATGTTTCAGTCATTTAGAGCCGGGAACGTATTTTATTCGGGAATTCCTTCCCGATGGTTATACATATTCTTCGCCCGCAACCGGCACAATGACAATCACGTTACCCGGAGATGAAGGCGATATCATCTGGCTCAATCAGGCGGCAAACAATAATAATTATTACAGGACGGCAACCTATATGGATTGGGCGACAGGAGGTATGAATCCAAGAGTTAAAAAATCAGAAAAATGTAAGGCAAAAACTGTACGGTTTAAATTCGTTCTGCAAATCCCGTCAGATGTTAATGGAGTTAAAATATCTTTTACCAATATGAGTTCAAGCGGGAGTATTTATAAAGGAACAACCAAGCAGGAGGTGTTAAATACATGGACTAATTCTCGTTCTGCCGTCTATTTGGGTGTACTAACTCCGGGTGAATATATTCAAATAGATGGAATGGGAAATAGAGGACTGGTCATTAAGGTGGATTATGAATGGCATTCTATTTCAGCAGATAAATACCTTACAAAATCAAAAGTCGAAACCTTTCTTGAGAATAAATTATTATTACCGATGCCGAATCTTCATAATATCGGAGAACAACTCTTTGCCCAGGAAGCTTTCCCTGCGGGATTGAAAATTGGAACCAAAAAATTGACAAATGGTGCTCACTCTGTACACCATATAAAGTATAGTGCTGTGCAAAAATCTCTCTTTGATAGAGAGCTTTTCCATACCGGTACTCCTCAATGTTTAAGTATGATTAAGAATGGAAAAGAATATTTTTCTAAACAGCATAGATATTTATCACCCAAAAAACACAGCAACGCTCTTTTCGGAGAACTCCTCGCACTCAAACTTAACATCGCCGCAAGCGACCTCGGAAAATTTCCCGTTGGATTGAAGGAACTGATGTATGATAATCATAAAACTTCTCCCGGTCCTTTTGATGGAAAGTATATTGGGGAGATTGTCAATCAGGCGGATATTTTCATGACATGTAACGGGGACCCTAAAGGAACAACTGCTCAGGAATATTACACTGTCATCAAAAATATCAATGAAGCGTTCAACGGACCGATTGATACCATCAGTTGGAATTGTAATAAGGTGGTGATGACCGGTGTACTACAGTTGAAAGATGTTCCGTATCTCAGAGCAGAACCGGGCGCGATTCCTCCGTTTCAGGAGTTCTCCGGCGATGGCGTTACAGAAGAATCTCCTTCGTCGTTCAGTATTCACAACTATCCAAATCCCTTCAATCCTACAACAATGATTGCATTTGAATTACCTGAAGATGCGCTTGTTACTCTGAAAGTGTTCGATGTGCTTGGAAGAGAAATCGCCACGCTTGCTAACAGCGAGCAGTACGAAGCGGGAAGTTATGAACTTGAGTTTGATGCAAGCACACTCGCTAACGGAATTTATTTCTATCGCATCACAGCACAGAGCGATCCTTCGACGGGTGACGCAGCGCGTCATGGTGCAGAAAGCACTCACTCAGGACAATCGTTCGTGGATGTGAAGAAGATGCTGTTGGCAAAGTGATGTAAAACCTAAACATCAACAAACGAAAAAGGCGCCCCGAAAATCCGGGACGCCTTTTTGCTTGTTCTCTGTTCTTTTGAGAGGAGGGTTACCTTATCAGCGTCATTTTTTTCATCGCTGAAAACTCTTGTCCGGATGTTTCTTGAACTGTTACACGATAGAAATAGATTCCGCTTGTCAGATACGATGCGTCGAACGGAACCGAATATTCTCCTGCTTCCATTCCAACATTGTTCATGAGCGTTGTTATTTCCTGACCAAGCAGGTTATAAACTTTCAATGTAACTAATCCGAAATTGGCAATCCGAAATCCGAAATTCGTTGTCGGGTTGAACGGATTCGGATAGTTCTGGTGCAGGGAGAATTCTTGTGGAGTTGTTTGTCCCTGGACACCGAGAACTAACCGTGTTGTTCCGCCACTAACATTATTCAATACTAATTTCTTGTTGCCGTTTGATGTTGCAACCGGTTTTCCGTTTTCATTTTTCAATGAGTACGTGAAACCTGCTTCGTTTATGTTCCATTCAATCGAAACCGGCGCTTTCAGTGCATTCAAAGTAATTGCAAATTCTTTCATTGTTGACAACTTGGAAGAATGAACTTCTGCAAATCGGTTAGAAGCAAAACGAACATCGAATGCATCGGTCGGAGGAACCGGCGGCATTTGCGTCATCGTCGCATCAGCATTGTTCAAAGAACTGCCGAAGTAGAGTGTGCCGGAGTTTCCATCAGCATCTCGGAACGTGAGCGAATTATTTTTTGCAAATGATGACGATATTGCACCGAATGATTTCGGAGTTGCTGATACACCATTCATCGTCACTGTTCCGTTTGCTGATGCGTACACCCAATATCCTTTTCCGGGTTGAATGTACTGTGACATCTGGTAGCCGCGTTGATATTCCCAAATGTTTGCAGAGAGTATTCCTTCCGGCGAAGTGACAAGCGAACTCGTCTCAACCGGATGAGAAACCGAACCGATTAAATTCCAACCAGCGTTCAGCGACACTATTTCGTTAGCACGTTCCGTTCCGCCGACCTGCATAATTGCTGTGAGGGGGAATTTCACCCAATAACCGGTTCCGTTCACAAGCGATTCCGTTGATTGATATCCCGCAACCGAAGTGAAGTGGAACGCAGCAGAATTAGCGTCGGGGAACACCGCAGTCCGCTGCGCATCCACTACCGTCACGGGAAGTGACACTAAATTCCAACCACGTTGTATGCTCATAATACCGAGCGCATTTCCCGTGCCGTCGCTCATCAAGGCATTTACGGTTGAGATGGTTGGAACATTGTTTTGATACGAAACCTGTGTTTGTAATTGAACCGAATTCAATCCCGGTTTCTGGAATGTTACGTTGTACGTTCCGGGGGCGATGCCGGTCGTGTTATACGAACCGCTATTGTTGGTGATACCGTTGCTGACAATTTTTCCGGTTTGGACTTCTGAAATCGTTACAAGCACACCGCCAACCGAAATTGCCGAAAGTGTTGAATTTGTTTTCCCGAACGCTCCCGCATTCACTTGACCGGCAATCATGTTTAATCCGTCAACTGAATCCTGAAGAGCGTAAATATCAACTCCGGCGACCGCGGCGCCGAGAACGGTAACGAACGTTGCGCTATCACCGAATGCGGTTCCTCCTGCGAGATTGTAAAATGTGGGGATGAAATTTCCGACAGGAACTGCAAGAACCGAATAATCGCCATCGGGAATATTACTTAACGTATAATTACCCAGGGAATCGCTGTAGCCCGAAAACAAATCGTCTCCGGCAAGCGTATCGAAATCGTCATTATGAAATGCGATGACAAAACTGAACACTCCGGTGCTGTCAAATCCGTTGCGGATTGTTCCGGAAATTGAACCGGCGGTAACGGCGGTTGTTCCTAACGTGAAATCAATTCCGGTAATGTCGTTATCTTCAAGATGAATATCCTCTGCTTCGAGCGGAGAGGAAACATGATTCCAATACTGCGGGGCAAATCCATCGGCAGATGCGCCGACAACGTAATGTCCCTCAGGCATGGTGAAACTGTACAATCCGTTACTGTCGGTTGTTGTTGATGCAACAACTTCATGTTCGTTACTGTCATCATCAAATTCATCGTCGGAGGAACTATCATCATCGGCAGAGAAGAGAGTTACCGTTGCTCCTGCAACCGGAAGAGCCGATTCATCGAGAACCGTTCCCGAAATCTGGTTCGGTGTGTTCGTGCCGGTACTATCTTTATGAACGAGCGAAAAGTTAATGGTAATCGAAGCGCCTTCTGTTACTAAAATCGGTGTTGCGCCCGCAATGTTTGATGCATTCTCAAACCATTCATCTCTGTAACCACAATCTTCTGCATCGGCTTTCAGGAAATATGTTGAAGGATTCAAAGTCGGAAATGAATAATTGCCTGAAGAATCGGTATAGACTTTCATGACATACGCGCCGTTTGTCACATCGAATGCTTTTATTTTGATGCTGTCTAATCCGAGAGCGTTTTGATCGGTTACTGTACCGAAAATACTTCCCGGTGTGCCGGAGAGAACGAGAAGATGAAATTCCTGTTCTGCTTCACCTTCCGGTCCTGCGCATGTACGGGCTTTCACTTCGATTTCAAAAACACCCAAGCGGGTTGGAGTCCACTGGATTAATCCTGTTGCCGCATCAATCGTCATCCCAGTCGGTGCATGTTTTAATGTAAAGCAAACGGTCGAACCAACCGGCGCACCGGCAACCTCTACATCATATTGATACGGTTGGTTGATGAGCGTTGTGCGGGGAGGAACAGATGTAACATCAAACTCCACCTCGCCGCTATCTTCAGACGAATCAGAAATGAAAACGCTGATAGTGTTCGACGGACCGCTTTCGACATTTCCTGAATACAATGCTGTAACAAAATAATTGTACGTTGCACCGAATGTAACATTGAAGTCATCAAATTCTGGTTCCGGTGCGTTCCCGATTACCGAGAATTCTGAAAGCGAATCACCCTTGCGATAGATATTGTATGATAAGGGACTTGAAGGAGGAGCCGGACTAAACCAATCCAACTCAACCTTTCCATCATCATCATAATGTCCGGTGAGATTTACCGGAGGTTCAATCGGACCGCCACCACCGCCGCCCGAACTATCGGAGCCGGCAACTACCCAACGTGTAAGAGTCGGGGCGCTTTCGACACTGCCATAAACGGCAGTGAGATAATAAAAATATGTTGTGCCGAGCGTGATACTTTCATCGTCGTATCGTCTGTCGGTTGGTGTGGAAATAACTGTGAAGAGAGATTCTGCCTCTGCGCGGCGATAGACATTATAAAATGTGGGAAGCGGACCATCGGGGTGGTGCCATCGTAATTCGATCGCCTGGTCGAACGCAGAATAGTCGGCTTCAAATTCATCGGGAGGAAGTTGTGCAAAGCCAATGCTTACTGCAAGCAGAGTCAATGCAAAAAGAGCGAAAAGTGTTAACCTGTTCATGGGTTTGTCCTTTGTTGATAGTGAATAGTAAATGAAAGTCTAAATCTGATGGACAGTATATTATCAAAGCCTGTGCCAGCAGGTTTTTTATCAAAAAATGGTGAAATCAGTTCGTATGGGAGGATTTTGTTTACTTCAGTAAAACAGGTGGGACAATGATTCCACACCATCCATTATCGTCTTCACGAAGATGTGGAATCGAGGGGACAGAAATAGGATGAAACAAAGATTGAGAAAGGTTAAATGTATAATGAAGTTCATTATGTGAATTTTCTTATAAGGAGATCACCAACGTCTGGGGGAAAAAAGTTTTATTCTGCGAAATCGCTTGACATTTAAGAATTTATTTCTTATACTATCACCGAAGAAAGAGTGAGATTATTTTTACTCTCTCTCTCTCTCTCTCTCTATATATATATATAACAAATTTCAAAAACATGAGATGGTTTTTTATATGATGAGTAGAGTTCGATGGGTTCCAAATCCTCCCCCAACTAAAAAGGAAATTGAAATACACCAGCCGCAGACTCGAGAAAATACTTGGCTGGAGAAATCAAGCAGAATGAGTTTCTCCTCATTCCTGTTGCAACTTGAGACTGGTTATTTCTTGGGTAGAGTTGTGTCGTTTTTTCTTCTCTTATATTTTTTCTCTGCATCTTTTCTCTGTGCTCAAAACGATAGATTACTTCTTCAATCTAATCCCGGTTGGAATTTACTCTCCATTCCCCTCTCTTTATCCGATCCGCGAACGACAAACATATTTCCTACTGCTTCCTCAAAAGCATTTCGGTACCTCGGAAGTTATGTACCGCAAGATTCCCTCAACCATGGTTTAGGGTATTGGATTAAGTTTGATTCAGTTGAACAATTTATATTGCGTGGCTCTCTCCGAAATGCTGATACAATAGTTCTCCGCAAGGGATGGAATATGATTGGCTCTGTTGCGCTGCCAATCCCAACATCGAAGATCACAACGTCGCCCGCCAACATTCTCGCATCAACATACTACATGTTTGATGTTGATTCCGGGTACAAGGCGGTTGATACGCTGCTTCCCGGAATTGCTTATTGGGTGAAAAGTACACAACAGGGTTCGATGCGGCAATACTGCTGGGTGCCAACAACACAAATTCTTCTTTCGCCTGCTGATGCGTTCACAACATTAACTCCACCGTTACTACGTTGGCGTGCTTCACGCTGTCAAGCGGAGTACAGGTTGCAAATTGCTCTTGAGCCGGGATTCTCAACATTTACATTAGATACACTCGTCCAAGACACGACGTACCAACTTCCCTCGCTCTGCGATACATCTCAGTACTACTGGCGAGTTGGTATTGCTTCAACCAACAACGAAACTGTTTGGTCGGTCTCACGCTCGTATCAATGGGCGTACCCGACACAAGGATTGGTTGAGCCCCCTGACGGTGCAGATGTTACTATTGCTCCTTTGTTACAATGGCGATGGTTTGGCAGCGAAACTATTTCGTATCGACTTCAGATAGCGAAGGATTCACAGTTATCAATGCTCTTGATCGATTCTCTGCTCACCGACACTCTCTTTCAAGTTGACACGCTTTCAATCGCCACAGATTATTTTTGGCGCATTACCATTTTGGATAGTGGTTGTAACGGCAATGGAAATCCCGTTTGGTCAGCCGTAAGGCGTTTCCATACTTCTGCGTGGGAATATCTTGGATTAGAAACAGAATCTGTCAACATGGCAGTTTTTGATTGGGCAAACCCTAATATCATCTACGCCGTGAGTTCAAGTGATTTTTCGGGTGGAACGGTAGGAGGCATCTTTAAGTCCACCGATCGTGGCACCTCGTGGGATACACTGATTCGAGGTGTAACGGGACTTGATATTGATATTGACCCATTCAATTCTTCAATTGTCTATTTCACGCTGGGGATTAATTTTCTCACCCAAGCTGGCATTCTCAAAACCACTGACGGCGGTATGACTTGGACTGCGGCTGATTCCGGTATCAGGATCAATTTTGAAGAGGGTCCTATAGAATTTACAATCGATCCTCAGAATTCCAATATTCTTTACGTTGGAACGGGCGGACCTTTTGGAGGCACAATCTACAAAAGCACAAACGGAGGTATGTATTGGTTCACAATTGCACCAGACTCTATCGGAGAACTATATTCTGGCATCGGCTCAATTGTCATCCATCCAGAGAACACTAATATCATTTATGCAGTAGTCTACTCCTTTGCGTTGCTTTACAGGACAACCGATGGTGGTATTACATGGCAACGGCTTTCCGTACCGTCACGGGTGACGGATGTAAAGTTCAATCTACGCGCGCCGGATAGTATTTACGTAGCTACGCATCAAGGCATGATGCTAAGCACGAATGGAGGAGTGTCGTGGGGATTTATCAATGCAGGATTACCGGATATACTCCTTTTATATTCTGGTCCGATAATACACTTCGTTGACACATTGTATTCAACAGAACTTGTCATTACGTTGTATCTTCCCGGATACGTAGAGGAAGCGTACCGTTCCAGAAACGGGGGGTTATCCTGGGAGAGAATGTTGCTTCCAACTATTCCGGTAGCTGGCTATTTTCTACGGTCACCTAATGATTCTACAATATATGCTTGCGTCCGTCGGGGATTTCATAAATATATTCGTTAACCAGTATGAACCACAGCCATGATCCACCGTAATACCCTTTGTGAATAAAGAAGCGCCCCCGGCGTATCTCCATCAATAGTACTCTGTCCAGGAGTTTTTCAGAAGGATGATATCATCCTGAGGCGCTTTTTTTACTATAAGAAATTTCATTCATTCAAACAATAATGGAAGTTAGTATGCATCTGCAAAATGTGCATGACTTTGCACAATGCAAGTACTTTATACAATAATTCACTTATTCATAAATTTTACACAGGAGTACCTATGTACACAAATGTAATCAAAAATTACAGCTTGCTTATTGTAAGCATAATTGTTTTCCTGTCTCTTACGTATGGACAGGCTCAGGAAACTCGATTCGGCATCTGGAAAAACCAGGAGATCGAATATGTTGACCAAGAGATCAATGTTATCTTGCAACGAAATGTACGGTTCAGCGATGCCCAGCCGTTGCTGGAATCTCTGCCAATCAATATCGTTAACCATTTTGATAAGATAGGATGTGGAACTCTACGGGCTTCTGCGGGGGTGAACATCTTCTCCCTCATGGAACTGTTGGAGCGCTCACCTTTTATCAAAGCGGCAGAACCTAATCAGGTTACTCATGTCAACGGAGTGCCAAACGACTATTACTTCACAAAACAATGGGGAATGAACAACACAGGTCAAAATCCTCCTTCAGGTACGGTTGATGCTGATATTGATGCACCGGAAGCATGGGACATCACGACAGGGAACTCATCTATCATTCTCGCCGTGTTAGATTCCGGGATACCTCTCGATGGGGAAGGCGTTATTCTTACCCATCCAGATCTTGATGATGTCAATAAGTTCATTGTAGGTCCAAATTACTCAACCAATTTAAGTCACTGTTTAGGGAATATTAATAATACAGGGTCATCGCGTAATAGTGTGGGTAAAATCATAAGGGTTTGAGCATGCACGTAAGGATTTTCAGGCGGAGATAATCCTCGTCACGTAAGCCATAGGCACGACGTTGGAACACCCTGATTTTATTATTCAGTCCTTCGAC
>JACPVN010000184.1 GCA_016191715.1 Ignavibacteriota bacterium
AACCGAATGGGATGTCTCTCCTCTTACACCATTTAAGATCGACTATGGTCTCATTGAACGGCTTGAAGATACGGATGTTTGGTTTACTGCACCTAACGATGGGAAAATTTGTGCCATCAATACAACGAGAAAAGCAACATCAATCATGAATAATTTTCATGAAATTGATCCACCTCCGGAAAGTGGATTAGATCATCCTTATGATATACAGATTGAGCCCAAAGGGAGAACACAAAAACATCTTTCTAACTTTTGGCTCTCAAACCGAATGCCAGTGAGCGCAATCTGGAGATTATTTCCCCCCAACGACGAAAGCATAAATGAAAAGACTCTTCATAAGTGGGAATTACCATCAGCACGGAACCGCGGGCTGGTGGTTATAGCATTTTTTGTATCTGCACCCGAGGAAATCAAAGGAGCTACTCCTTCTTTTAACTCTGATGTCTGGATTGCCGGTTATGATGATCGATATGCACCACCCAAGGATTTCATCGCACGATTTACACCCAATATCCTTGCTACATCTTCTGCAATGACTGTCTGGTACATACCGGGTTCATTTCGGAGGATGAATGCCATCCTGTATAATGGATACGACAAAGTTTTTGTGTCAAATATTAACGGCAGTGTTATAGTTTTACAGGTAAGTAAGGACCAATCAACTGCTGATACATATTGCGAGTTAAATTATCCAAATATAAAACCTGTCGGTCTGTACAGGCCTTATGTCTCTTCTAAATATTATTTTCGAACAATAAATGATAGCAGGCTATGGGTAGCTGAAGAACCACTCAACGATCCTGATATTAATCCAAGTCGGCTGAATGCTACATTTTTGCAAGCATTGACCCCGATAGAACGGGTTGAAGTTACGCTCACACGAACTGAATATGACCTCTCACTATCTTTTGAAAACGTGAAAAATATTACTCCAACATCAACAAAAATTACTCCTGAATGTCCAATCTATACTGCAAGTCTTAAAGAAGGAGATTGTAGTTCTCATTTTTATTCTTGGTCCGGTACAGATTTTCTGCCGGATTTCAGAGGTGCACTTTTGGATATTGATATGGATGGATTTAAAATTGATTGTAAAAAGAATACTACGTGCAGGTTTGCTATTTATTGGCATGAGCCCGGTTCTTCAAACGCTTCAGACCCGACTTCTGCATATATTACGAGAAGCACTTCAGGGAACTTGTATATGACCTCCAGCGGTGGAGGCGGAATGACAACACCAAACGAAGAGGAAATCGAAGAAGTTGACAACGATATTCCACAATCGTTCGTTCTCCACCAAGCCTATCCCAATCCGTTTAATCCGACAACTACCATTTCTTTTGATTTGCCGGAGGATGCAGTTGTTACACTCAAAGTGTTAGATGTATTAGGGCGTGAAGTAGCTACACTTGCCAATGGTGAGCAGTACAAAGCAGGCAATCACGAAATTGAGTTCAATGCTGATTTTCTTATTAGTGGAATGTATTTCTACCGCATCACCGCACAAGGAGTAGATGGGAAATCGTTCAGTGATGTGAAGAAAATGCTCTTCATGAAATAATGCCAAATGTTTTACCACAAACAATCAGAGTGCGGCATATTTGCAATGTGAACCACTGAAGTCAAAGTATGAATATCAATAAAAAAACTCCTCTCTCCGTTCATGAAATTCATGGCTCACGGATTACTATGGTTCGGGCAACTTGCAAGTCTTGGTACGCGCCAACTATGGGTTATGGATGGAATGGCGGAGAGATGTTATTCATCTTGAAAATACATCATCAGAAATAAATATACAGTTCATTATTCATTAATCATTTGAGGTTACTATGAAAACCATTATACATTTAACAACAATTATGTTTTTCGTTGTCTTTGTTACGGTTTGCGGTTCACAGACTTCGGACAACTCCGCCACATCAATGTCGTTCACCCCATGGACACAAACGAACGGACCGGAAGGGGCGCTCTTTGGTGGAATTGCATACGATGCAGTCCGCGATTATTTATACGCAACGACAAACGTTGGCACATTTGTACGGTATAATTACAAGTGGTATCAAATCGGATCGTTTGCAAGCAGTTCAATTTCCGTTGCGCCAAACGGTGTTGTATTTGCTGTTGACAAAAAATTAGGTACCGCATATAAATATATTCCTCCATCTGCCGGTAACGCGCCAACCGGAACATTGGAACAAGTGGGAACGGGCGGAATCGGTGGAATTGTCAAAGTCAGTCCGTCGGGAGAAGTGTATATACTTTCTAACAATCTCTATCATCTCGAAGGAACAAATTGGGTGCTTGTCCCCGGAAGTGTTGGTGGAAGTTCCCTTGAATTTGTTGGCACCAATATCTATATCGGTTCATCGAATGGAATCTTTAAATACGATGGTTCTCTCTGGACACAAGTCAATACTTCTATGTCTGACCCGACAAATTGTACTGTCATTGCTTACAACCCTGTTAACTCTCTTCTCTATTTTGGAGACCCGTACACAAGATTGGGGATATTTTCTTACAACCCAAGTACTGGAGTAATTCTCGGTCCGATAGCCGGAACGGAAAACTCGAAATTTTCTGCAATCACTGCTACAAGTAGCGGTGATGTTTTTGCAATAGGTGCGAAAGCAATTTACATGAATTTTGTTGAACTACCGGAAACGCGACGCGCGAATGGCGCTCAAGGATTGGGCGCTCAATCATTAATAACATATAACACACGAGTCTATGCTACGGTAGGTTCACATATTCTCCAGTCTGCGCCACCATACACGGTGTGGACTATTCCCAATTTGACGCTCAATGAAACAGGCAAACCCATAGTCGGAACAACAGTTACAGCGTTGCTCAAGAATCCGATCAACAATTTCATTTTTGCAGGAACTGATGATGGAGAAATTTTCTTCACAAGCAATCCTGATTTTGGCTGGGACCAACTACGCTATAGCAAAGCGATTCCTGTCGAACGCGGAAAAATCACTTCGTTCGCTCACTTCTACAATGCCGAAAGAGGAATTGAACGCATTTTTGCCGGACGGGAGGAAGGCGGCGTGTATTATTCGGGTGGTACCGGATGGGACTGGGGTTCGTTCAATGAAGACCCGCTTGATAAAGTAGTCAATACGTTAACAGTGTATCCTCCGTACGAAAATACTACCGTGTGTTCGGGACAAAAACAGTTAGGAAAAGTATTTGCGGGAACAGAGAATGGATTGTTCTGGTCTCATTGTTATGATGAATGTGATATTCCGGATGCAGATTGGGGTGTAATCAAAGATGAAGATGTTTTTCAACGACCGATTTTTG
>JACPVN010000185.1 GCA_016191715.1 Ignavibacteriota bacterium
AGAACAAATAACTCTAATGTGAGTTGGTCTATATGATTCATACTATTATGATATTCGTTGCAATTCTGATGGTGTGCTGAAAACACCACTTCTCCGTATTCCGAGGCATGTCGGAATCTCTTTCTTGTTGCTGAGATAGATGCCGAAACAAGTTCGGCATGACGGCGCTTTTGGGGATGGTCTGCCTATATGAGTGGATTTCATAATTCCTTCCTCAATTCAATTATCGCCCGTTTGTACGCAAGCCCGGATAAATACTCAAGTTTCGCTTTATGATTTTGCATATACTCGGCTTTGGTCAATTGCGGAAGATGGCAATGGAGTTGTTCGTAGAGCGATGTTGCTTCGCCGTCGTGATAAATTATTTTATAGGTGAGTTGACGGTGAATCACTTCAAAGTACTTTTCAAATACCAATGGAGGAATGTTTTTGTTTCCGACATATTGCCGTTCCGTTTCGTCTTTTACTTTCTGACAAACTTCAAGAAGAATTACCTTCGCATCGTCCATCAACATTTCCTGCTCTGCATCGTGCGCAACCCTTGTTGATTCTTCCCTGCTCAGATAAAACGATTTGAATGTCATAGCGACATGAATTAACGGAACAGATTTTCTGTATTCTTTTTGTGTGCGGAGATATGTTGCAAGATGGGCGAGCAGTGCAGGTATGTTTTCGTTCCTCGTAGCGGAGTCCTGGAGTGCACGTTGCAACTCTTCTTTCTCCATCGAAGGAAGATGTTCCTGAATATCGCACATCGCAGGCGCAATCAATTGCTCGCCGAATCGTTCGCTCTCTGTAAAATTTCCTACCGCCTGAATGCACAATTTAATGTTCCTGAGAATCTTACTGAGCGTTGGGTCAACATCGTGATAGATACGGAACAATCCCTGATTGACTTTTGCAAAGACGAGTCGTTGCGTGTGGACAAGCAATTCTTCCTCCGTGCAGGTTGCGTAGTGAATGCTGTCGAAATATGCTTTCACCTGCACGATGGTTCCTGCTTCATCCTGTATAAACAAATCGGCAAGGCAATCGAGCGCGACATCTTCAAGCGGCATGGCGAAGAGTGACGGGTCTAATTTTCCGGTAAGAGATTTGCGGCGAAGATAGACCGTTGCAATTTTCCTGCAAAAGAAAATAAACTCCGAGAGTGCCTGTTGCGAAGGGCGTTCAGCAAGGAGGGAAATTATGGTTTGTCGTAACTCCATGTGTTCCAAATTTGCGCCCAATATACCTAAAATCGTCAGCAATCTCAATTGAAAAGCGGTTACGGGTTTGAGGTCGCTGGTTTCGGGATTGGTGAGTTGGGATGTGAGATATTCCACTCCGGTCAATTGAATTTCATATTCATTTATGTATATTCAGACCATATGCAGATCGAATCGCTGATTTGATCCTGTAATGGCCGAGACAGCTTCTCGACCTACATTTACAACAATTTATGAGATTTTCTATGCCAACTATGAAACGTTTTAGAAACTTTTTCTTGTATCAAGTTCTTGTTCTTTTTTGTTTGATATTAATTTCATCGGCACAGGTAAGAGCCGCGAGTGATTCTGTACAAACTCCACAGCGACTGGCGTACGACCAGCGCGAGTTTCAATTCATCAACGAATACAACAGGATGCTGTGGAAATATCTCCGTGCGGTTGATGAAATTAAAGACGGGCATTACAAATCGGATTTGAAGTGGAATACTGATACTCAGGGAAAGGTAAAATCGTTACTCCCGTTTGTGGATAATTCATTGTTCACCGGACAAAGTATGTTACGCACGTTGAACAACGAACGCGATATTCTCACTCAAGCCGCATTTGATGATAATACTCACCGTCTGACACAACGATTCCGGCAAGCCGTGCAGAACGCGCAGGAAGGTGTGGAAGAGATTCTGAGATTTTATACAACTCCATGGAAACTGAAAACTGAGGTTCAGACAGGTGAAGTGCAAAAGAACGGCGGTTGGACCAAGGTGTGGGAATCTATGCGTGACATGGTGACAAAGTCGCGGGAGTTTTTCAACATTCTCCAGACTATGGAAACACCAAAAATGCCATACGTCGAGGCGAAGGTTGTTTCGGATTTATTGCCGCCAGTGCTCCATGTAACGGTGGCGCCTGCCGGCTCTCCCTTCTTCGGACTTTGGTTTAATGTCGGTACACAATCCATCGTTGTTGCCGAACCGGTGACGAGCCCTTCATCATTCAAAGCGGGAGATGTCATCCTTGGCGTTTATAAATTCGGGGCGATTACGGTAAAGGATTCATCGCTCGGCGATGCAGAACTCGACCCAACATCCGGTGCCGAAAAAACACTCATCGAATTACCGACGATTACTTCGTTTGCAAAAGTTTTCAATCCCCGAACATCTATAGTCGGGAAAATGATTAGATTTTTGGTGCGTCGTGAAGGGAAAGAGATGAAAGTTGATGTAAGGTGTTCAGCAGCGGAGGTGGGAAATATCTTTCAACGGTAAAGCAGGGGCGGTTTTACAACACCCTCTAAGTCAGTTCGAGCGAACTCGAGTGTTCATATCATTCAATGTCATGGTTCGACTTCGCTCACCATATCGGTATTTTTTTATTGTGAGATGACCCTTATTATCCATTGGGTTAGAAAAAACGTCCTTATACCTTCTTTAATCTTCATTATCATTCATCGTTACCAACTCAGCGGTGGACTCGAGCATCTTATCCGC
>JACPVN010000186.1 GCA_016191715.1 Ignavibacteriota bacterium
AACGATTCAAGCGAAACTCCTGTGGAAGAAGATAATTGGGCGAAAGCAATCGAGTGGGCAGACAGCATCGGCGTAGATGTTACCAGCACATCGCTCGGTTATCTAGATTATGACGCTTCATACCCAAGTTGGACTTGGCAAGACATGAATGGAAATACAACGCTTATTACTCGCGCCGCTGATAGGGCGGTTGGTTTGGGGATAGTCGTGTTAAACTCTGCCGGCAATTCCGGCACTGATGTTCACAATACACTTGGCGCACCCGCAGATGGAGATAGTGTTATTTCCATTGGCGCAGTAACTTCATCAGGCACTCGTTCCTCATTCAGTTCGGTCGGTCCGACAACTGACATTCCGGCGCGCATCAAGCCCGATGTGATGGCAATGGGTTCAAGTGTCACCGTTGCAAGTTCAACCAATCCTACAGGATATACAACGTCCAGCGGAACTTCGTTCTCCTGTCCGTTGAGCGGAGGCGTTGCGGCGTTAGTTCTCTGTGCGAATCCCTCTCTCACACCGATGCAGGTACGTGATGCGATGCGGCAAACTGCAAGTAACTCGGCAACTCCGAACAATACGATGGGCTGGGGAATTTTGAACGCACGCAATGCTATCAGTTATTTCGGAATTTCTCCCAGCATTCGCGGCACTGTCTTTAACGACCTCGATGCTGACGGAACCAAGGACACAAATGAAACAGGGCTTGGAGGAGCGTTAGTGAAAATTTCCGGCACAAAAACAGATTCGACTTACACGAATGCTGACGGAAGTTATTTGCTCGATAGTTTATCGGTCGGAAATTTTTCCATCACGATTACACCTCCTGTTGGAAAGAAATTGTTATTCCCCTCCAATGGTTCGTACGGAATCGCAATTGACAGTTCGAAGTTGGTTCAAACTGGAAAAGATTTTGTCATCGTCGAGTACGGTACCGTTCAGGGTTCAATGTTTGAAGACATCGACGGGAACGGAACAAAACAACCGGGAGAACCCGGATTGGAAAACTGGAAAGCAAAACTCGGTTCACTTTCTGCGCTTTCTGACGTGGACGGTAATTTTATGTTTTCAACTGTGGATGCGGGTAGTTATACGCTCAGCGAAAGTCTTCACACCGGCTGGGTTAAAACAACTCCTACGGGAAATTATTCAGTCAGTTTGAATTGGGGAGAAACAAAATCCGGTTATACATTCGGCGTGTTCAAGGTCGGTTCGATTTCCGGTACATTGTTTCAGGATTATAACGCCGACGGAATTCAGGACAGTAACGAGACGGGACTCGCAAACCGAAAAATTAAAATGACCGGTCCGACAAGCGCCAGTGTCTTTACCGATTCAAACGGAAATTACTCGTTCACAAATCTCTCAGCCGGAATTTATGCCATCAGTGAAAGTCTTTTGTATCACTGGGCGCAGACGTTTCCACTCAGCAACGGAAACCATTCAGTGACAATCCGAAGCGGATTGGATAGTGTAAGTTTGGATTTCGGAACATACTACGCGCCGAACATGACGTACTCTGTTAACTCGGGTTGGAATTTACTTTCGCTTCCACAGCAACTTGAAAATCATGCAATCAGTAGTATTTATCCTGATGCGTTATCGAAAGCGTTTACATTTCACAATGATTATACTCCGCTTGATACAGTTCCTGTCGGCTTGGGATTCTGGTTGAAATTCCCCGATGCCGCGAATATCTTCATCACGGGTGATTTGAAAACATCTGACACAATAAGTGTTCGGAAGGGCTGGAATATCGTCGGCACGTTATCAAGTCCTGTTGCAATTACCGATGTCGTTACACAACCCGATAGTTTAATAAGCTCACAGTTCTTCTATTACAACGGTGCGTACTCACAATCGGATTCGTTGTTTCCGCATTTCGGGTATTGGGTGAAGATGAAAAATGCAGGGCAGATGATTCTTCAGTCACTGACCGATAAGCTACACTTACGCAGAAGAAAATAATTGAAAAAATACACTGAGTTCCTTCTAAAACTAAGGGCTGGATTCTCTCCAGCCCTTTTTCATTTTGTGACTATTTCATCTCTTGCAGTGATTCACGAATCATTTTCACGCCTGCATCAACTTCTTCCTGTTTGATGTTGAGCGGCGGGCGAAAACGAATTGAGCAGTTTCCGCTTCCGAGAATGACCAAGCCCTTCTCGTACGCTTTCACCCGGAAGTCATTCCGCTTTGTTCCATCCGGCAAATCAAATGCACAAAACAATCCGAGTCCGCGTGCATTGCCGACTAACGAAGGAAACTCCTGCTGTAATTGTTGCAAGTTTTTCTGGAGATAATCTCCCATCAATCTCGCATTCTCAACAAGATTTTCCTCGTGGATGATTTCGAGATACTTCTGCGAGCGAACCATGTCGGTCAAACTTCCGCCCCATGTCGAGTTCAAACGACTCGGAACATGAAACACGTTTTCCGGAACTTCATCAATTCGCTTACTCGACATGAAACCGCAAACCTGCGTCTTCTTCCCGAAGCTAATCATATCGGGTTGAATGTAATGCTGATGCGCCCACATTTTTCCGGTTAAACCGATTCCTGTTTGCACTTCATCGAGAATGAGCATGATTTCGTTTTCATCGGCAATTCTTCTTAATTCAACAAAGAACTCTTTGCGGAATTGGTTGTCGCCGCCTTCACCCTGAATCGGTTCAAG
>JACPVN010000187.1 GCA_016191715.1 Ignavibacteriota bacterium
CGGTTTCACTGGGTGGCCATCTCCCTCTGGGTCTACGATCAGACCGGTTCAGCGCTCTCGGTCTCGTACGCGATCATGGCCCTCATGGTCGGGCCCGCCATCGTGGGCGTGTTCGCGGGCGCCCTGGTGGACCGCCTCGACCGCCTCCGCTCATCACTCCAACCAAATCTTGTTGAGAGAAATTTTGTTGATTGATGTTGTTTGATAGTGCGAGAATTGAAAGTCGTCTGCCTTGCTGAAAGTGATTGAGATTTCCTCCGGCAAGATATTTTCCAGCATCTCCCATACCTGCATACGATTTTCCAAACGTCCCCATTCTTCGTTCGGGACGCGTCACTACGTTCATTGTCTTTACCGCCTGACCGTCATCGAATCCGGTGAACTGTGCCTGGTCGCTTTGCTTATCAAAAATCTGAATTTTATCAATCACTTCTGCCGGAAGGTTGCGCAGAGCAACGGTCGGGTCTTCACCGAAAAATTGTTTCCCATCAACAAGCACCCGTCGCACTTCTTCGCCCTGCGATTTAACAGTTCCCTGCTCGACAGTTACTCCTGGCATTTTTGCAACAAGATCTTCCGCAACTGCATCTTTATTAATTTTAAAAGCCCGCGCATTAAATTCTGTCGTATCACCTTTTTGAAATGCACGGGGAGCGGTTTCTTCAATCACAACTTCATCAACGGGAATTTCTGTTTCAGTCAATATAAGTTCACCGGCGTTGACATTTGGCTCAGTCACTCTAACAAACGTTTTCAGTTTCGTAAACCCAATGGACGAGACTTCTACGGCATATCCTCCGAATCGTATGTTGGTAAAAGTAAAAACTCCGTTTGTATCCGATGCAACGATGTTAGATTGAGTTGTATCCCGACGATGTGTTATCTTTACGTGTGCGCCGATAATTGGCTTCTTGGATTTGTTATCAATAATATTGCCTGTGAGATTGGCGGTTTGTGAATAGAGTTGAAGACAGAGGAAACTCAGCAACACGAGAAAGGTTAATATTTTCATAGATTAAAGATACGAATAATTTTAATTCAGTTAGATTGGGAATTTGCCGGACTGAATTCAAAAACAGAAGTGCATTAGAAAGCAATTTATCGAGAGCATAGTCTGTTTTATCCATTTTGGCTGTGATTTAGACTGAAATATGCAGAGTCGGTTTAATGAATATGAAACAAACGAAACGTTCATTCAAAAATATTTTCTTCAAACCTTTGCATATCTCTGTAAAGAATGATATACTCACAGAAATTTAATTTAGTTACCATTGGGGATTATTATGAAACATTTAGTTACTCGATTTAGTATTTTAGTTTTCTTGCTCGTTCCATCTCTTTCATCTTGGGCAGGGGAACCATGGTTTTCTCAGAATAGTGGAGTCTCAAGCAATCTGAAGTCGGTATTTTTCTTCAACTATTTTACGGGCTATGCCGTGGGAGAAGATGGACTGATACTTAAAACGACCAATGGCGGTGTTGAGTGGAGACAACAAACGTCTGGTACAACTGAGCCATTGAACTCGATTGTATTCGTTTCCGTCGGTCGCGGATGGGTTTGTGGAAACAACAATGTCATCCTAAAGACAACGAATGGCGGAACCACATGGACGAATAGTAACCATGGAGTCCCTTCGAATAATACTTTTAATGGAATTATTTTTACAGACGCTTCATACGGATACGTAGCCGGACAATTTTCGGGCGACGTGACGAAAGCGGTTGTTTATTCAACTATTGATGGGGGCGCTTCATGGACACAAATGTTGTTCGATGATAGAATTCAATCTTTAAACTCGGTTCTTTTTGTCAATCCGGTGAATGGCTGGATGGCGGCGAGTAACGGTAGAATGCTTTATACAACAGACGGAGGAAGTAACTGGATTTTTCAAAGTTATGCGGCAAACAGAAGTGTATTTTTTACAGATGATTCGGTCGGCTGGGCAAGTGGTGATGGGAACACAGTTTATTGGACTTCAGATGGCGGGACGAACTGGAACCCTGCAAACACTTCTCAGATGAATTCATTAAATGATGTTCACTTTATCAATCGCACAGAAGGTTACGCTGTGGGTTCCCCTTCCAATGCAGTAGTGAAATCTTTTGACGGAGGACGAACGTGGAAAAATCTTCCAACGCAAACTGCGGGAAGTGTTTTTAATTCAGTTTATTTTGTGAATAGTGATACGGGCTGGGTTGTTGGTTCCGGTGGAATAATTTTGAAAACGGTAACAGGTGGAGAAGTCCCGACCGATGTAATTGAGAACGAATCCATGCCTGTACAAACCTATTTATCTCAAAACTATCCGAATCCTTTTAATCCGAGTACAGTTATAAGTTATCAGTTAAAAGTTAAAAGTGTTGTTTCGTTGAATGTCTTTAACGTTCTAGGTCGAAAAATTGCAACGCTTGTGAATGAAGAAAAAGCAAGGGGTGAGTACAAAGTAGAATGGGATGCAACCGGTTTTCCGAGCGGTTTATACCTGTATAAATTTCAGACAGGTTCGATTGTTGAAGTGAGGAAGATGGTGTTGAGCAAATGAACTAACACAACTGCTCGAACGATTGTTAAACACGATTATTTTTCGTATTATTGTCCACCCGCATTCATTGACCCGCCGCGATGTGTGTGCAATACTTTTCCGCAGAAGATTAAACCATCGCGGGAAAGATTGTTTCTAACATACAAATCATTATCATTTGTTCATCATATTCATTCTATTTTTCAGTTGCGTCATGTTCGGACAGGACGAATCTGCACATTCAACATCAAAGCAATCAAGCGATTCTTCACAGTTGGATGTACGGATACATACGTCTGCGTTTTATTCTTACGGATTATATTCTACCATGACTGTTTCCAAGTCTGTAAATACTTTTTTGACTCTTGAGCATCAGAGAAGAAATTTCTATACCGTCGGTTATCATTGGCTCTCGTTTTCAAGAGATGATATCGGGAAGGATTATTTCACTGAGTATTCTTTTTTGGGAAAAGGAACTTCATGGTTTGGAAGTAGAATAAACGCGTCTGTATTTTACGCCTATAATCATCAAAGCGCGATTGACTCGAATTCATTTACTTATCATGCGTTCGGTGCAAACGGAAATTACTGGTTTTCCGGCAGTGCTATCGTAGGATTTACGTATTCAGGTGCGATTCAAATCATAGAGACGGACACATTGAAAGGAAACGGGTACAGAAGAAATCAATCAACAACGACTTCAGATTATGCGGTGAATAATTACTCCGGGCATCTCAGTTATAACCTCGGTTCAGGAATTTGGGTCACGACTTCTGCCATTGTTTCCGATTCACGTTTGACGGGACAATTTTTGTTTGTTCGACAAAATGCTTCTGTTTCGTTAGGCAAATATACACGCGTAAATGTTTCTGCCGGGTTTGGAAGAAGGACATTTTATTTCGATGAAGATTTACTGCTTCTCTACAATCAACCCGAAGTGCAAACCGGGGGATATATGCTCGGCGGTACAATTGGTATTTCGAAACATTTCAACATCGCGCCCTCGTTTGAATACGATACATTCGACAGTTATACAATTACCTATAGTTCACTCGGTTTCAGATATTCATTTTAATTAAGGAAAGATTATGAAATATACAGGAATTCTGTTTTTCGTTTTTTGC
>JACPVN010000188.1 GCA_016191715.1 Ignavibacteriota bacterium
AGATATGTTATCACCATAGCGCGTGACGAATTGGCCGCTGCCGGGTTACGACCTGTTCAATCAGAAATTTCCATTGAAGTGCGTGCGAAACCTGAAGGCGATATCGTTGAGAATATAAACTTTGAAGTTGTCGAGCGATAAACTTCAGTGCAAATGAACATACTTCTCAGATATAACTCTCTGCAAATTGCGAGAGAACATACCTCATTGCTGTTGAATATTGGTTTTGTTTTTTTGTTCATATTCTGTTTGAATACTCATGTATTCACTCAGAATATTATCAAACAACAAGACCGACACATTGAAATTATTGACAACGCAATTGATGAAGCAGAGGGTGAAGTTGCGTTCGATGAATTCGAATCAGAAGACTTTGAACAGCAAAGTTCACGAGTCGTTTCTCCAAGCGATTTATGGTTTTGGGTAAATCCATATCCTCAGGGAAATGCATTGTATGGAATTTCCACTACTCCTTCCGGTAATATTATTTCTGTAGGTCTATTCGGTTCCTCGGTCGGTTCAACAGACGCTGGTGTAACATGGTCATTTCTTCCGGCATCGTTAGTGTCTCAAAACAGATTAACTTGTATAGACATGGTTGACGATAACATCGGCTTCGCCGGTGGATTATACGGAACCATTCTTGCCACCAACGATGGGGGGACGTCGTGGATAAAATTACCATCAACATTCAGCCATTCTGTGAATAGTCTTCGGTTCCTGGATGCTAACACCGGTTGGATTGTTGGAAACAGTGGTATGATTGGTCAGACCAATGATGGAGGCGCCTCGTGGTCTCTTCAATCACTCTCATTGACAAAAACATTTCGGGATATAGATTTTGTTACTCCGGGAAATGAAGGATGGATTGTCGGAGATGCAGGTGAAATTTATTACTCGAATGATGGAGGCGGTACTTGGACACTTCAAACTTCAAATACTACAAATACATTATCAACAGTATTTTTTCTTAATGCGACTACGGGTTGGGCGGCGGGGAAGAGTGGTACGGTATGCAGGACGGTGAATGGGGGAACAACATGGAATGTTGTCAATTCATTTCCACAATGGGTCTCTGATATTTTCTTTATCAATGCTTCGACCGGTTGGGTTGTCACAAGTAACGGAAAAATCTATCGTTCAAACGATGGTGGCGCTACATGGACGACACAATCCTCCGGCGTTTCATCGTATGAATGGCTTTCCAGTATTGCTTTTCTTGACATCAATAACGGTTTTGCGGTCGGTTTGAATGGAAGTATTTTGAAAACGACAAATGGCGGAACAAACTGGACAAAAGCATCGCGAGGGTTCAATGCCGATATTTGGTCAATGCACTTTCCCGATACTTCATCCGGCTGGGCAGTTGGGGCTTCCGGCGCAGTGTATAAAACAACAAACGGAGGAAGAAACTGGTCGAGTAAATCAATTACTCTTTCCGGATATTTACGTGATGTTTTTGCGTTTGATACTTCTAATGCAGTAGTTGTTGGTGACAGAGGAAAGATCTATCAAACAATAAATGGCGGTGGGGTTTGGCAATCACGTATAGCAGGAACAAATGCCAACATTAACGGTGTGTTTTTTGCAGATGCAAACACCGGGTGGGCTGTTGGTTCGCGCGGAACTATTTTAAAAACGACAAATGGCGGAACGAATTGGGTTGCTCAAACATCCGGAATTCCTAGCACGTTGAATGATGTATTTTTCACTGATGCGACAACAGGGTGGGTTTGTGGTTTTACCGGTATCATTCTCGGAACTACGGATGGAGGAGATGTCTGGACAGCACTCCCTTCATTGTCTGGTAAACCATTATATGGGATATCCTTTGCTGATGCGAATCTGGGTGTTGTTGTAGGTGAGCGCGGGACAATTCGTAGAACGACGGACGGAGGATTTAATTGGGATTCCGTAGCTTCAGGTGTTGCATCGTTGTTATATTCTGTGAAAATGACTGATCTTTCAAATGGATGGGCGGTTGGAACAAAAGGTACGATACTTTTTACCAATGATGGCGGATTATCCTGGTCGAATCAATTTGCGCCAACGACACAACAACTTCGAACGGTCAGCGCGCTTGACAGTACAATTATTTGGGCGGGTGGGAAAGCAGGAATAGTGTTACGGTTTGGGACCGGAACTTTGTTACGCAACACTGCGCGAGGTGTCACTGAATTAGAGTCACAAAATTATCCTAATCCGTTCAATCCTTCGACTTCCGTTGTGTTTGTGTTGCCGGAAAAAGAATTTGTAACAGTAAAAGTGTTTGATATTTTAGGACGTGAGGCACACACCTTAATTCACAATCAGGAACTTGACCGGGGAAATCATTCGTTTGGATTTACCGGGGATAATTTGCCATCCGGTCCGTATTTTTACAGGATATTATCACAGTCTGGAAAATATTTTGCCTCGGGGAAAATGTTACTCATCAAATAGTAACATTCTAATGCCTTCATTCTAATCCTGCGGATGAAATGACGCAGTCATTACAGCGTCCATTTTTCAACCTCAATAATTTATTTTTATTATCGTTCATAGGGAATGTTCAAAAAGTAATTCGATGAAAAAATTAATAGTGCTTCTATTTCTTCTCTTTACATTTTTTGTTCGCCAGAATCTTTATTCATTAGAATCTGATTCAACTAAGCAATCCCGACAGAGTCAGGAAAATCCCATAGAGAAAATCGGGGAGAATACATATCGAATAGGGAAACTTATACTTAACAGCAATGAACGTAGTGTGACTGTTCAAGGTACATTCAACATGGAAAAAGGAATAATTGAATTAGTGGCTTGTGCGGTCGGTGGAAAAACTCATGAGAGTGTTCTTGTACTGGATGTGGTTCCGTATCATCTTCAAGTAGCCATGATTCTTTTAGGATTGAAGTACAAAGGAGGGGTTGAATATCAGGGTGACCCGAACAGACCGCAAGGAGATTCAGTTGAAATTTTCATAACGTGGAAGAATGAAGAGAAAGAGGTAACCGCGCGTGCAGAGGATTTAATCTGGGATGTGAAACAGTCAACGACGATGGAACATACACCCTGGATATTTGTCGGTTCAAGAATGGTGGAAGGAAGATTTATGGCTGACCAGGAAAAATCTTTGATAACAACCTTCCACGACCCGTTTACAATTTTTGATAATCCATTACAAGGCGGTTCGAACGATGAATTATATCTCGTGAATGAAAAACTTGTTCCGAAGAAAGGTACACCGGTTACGGTAACAATAAAAGCATTGACGAACAATTAACCATTACAAAAAGCAGACCCAAATACCATCAAACAATTATGAGTTGTTCTTATACATACGCAGTCAATTATTCACCCTTTTTCTTCATAAGTAGTGTTATGACTATAAAAAAAAAATCCTGATTCTATTTACATTCTTCCTCCTGACTGCACATTCAGTTTTCAGTTTACGTGATACCGAAATCTTTGCTCCTCATTCAATACAATCTCCTTCCAGTACGGCGTGTGATGAAAATATTGGACAATATTATTTTCTCAGTACAATCTCGGATTCAGAAAGGATTTTTCCGGTCCCGCAAATGGTAATTTCTGCCACCAGAACATCACAGAATGTTTTCGAAATTCCGCGTGAAATAGTGATGGTTCAACAAGGGCAGATAGAGAATAATGCAATTCGATTTACACCGGATGCGTTTTCGGAATCTCCATCGGTTATGGTGCAGAAAACAAACTACGGCGCCGGTGCTCCTGTCATTCGCGGTTTGATTGGTAACCAGGTATTAATCATGGTTGATGGAGTTCGCTTAAATAACTCAACGTTTCGATTAGGTCCGAATCAGTATTTGAACACGGTGAGTCCTTTTCTCATTGACCGCATAGAAGTTGTTGAGGGACCCGGCTCTGTGTTATACGGAAGTGATGCGTTAGGCGGAACGGTGAATCTCATTACTCGTGATATAAAAAATCCACAGGTATCAGGACTGAGATTGCTTACGACATTATCATCTGCCGATTGGAGTGGAGTCAGCCGGATTGATTATGCAAAGCATTTTGGAAATGTAAGCATGAACATCGGTGGCGGATACAGGAAACACGAAGATCTTCGTGGCGGACAGGGAATACAACCTTCCAC
>JACPVN010000219.1 GCA_016191715.1 Ignavibacteriota bacterium
AGATTCTCATCACACTCGACGTTACGGAAAAAGTCATAGCCGAAGCACTGGAACAAAAGGCAAATCTCATCATCAGTCATCATCCGCTTATTTTTACACCGCTCAAATCCCTGACGCCGGAACACCGGACTTCAAAGTTGGCGCTCTTATTGGCAAAAGAGGATATCGCACTCATTTCGGTTCATACAAATTTAGATTTTACAAGTAACGGCGTAAGCATTGCTCTTGCGAAACGGCTCGGATTGCAGAACATTAAAGTTTTAGCTCCGCAAGAGGATATTCTGAAAAAGATAATAGTGTTTGTCCCGCTGACACATATTGATGGTGTGTTGCAAGCAATGTCAAAAGCAGGCGCGGGTGCGATTGGAAAATATGACTCCTGTTCATTCCAACTACAAGGAACGGGGACGTTTCGCGGACTCAATGGCGCAAAACCGTTTATCGGCACTTCGGGAAAAACAGAACGTGTCGAAGAAATCCGGCTTGAAATGGTGGTCTATTCCTGGAATGTGAAATCAGTGGTTCGAGCGATGAAAGCATCACATCCGTATGAAGAAGTTGCATACGATGTCTATGCATTGGAAAATCAAGTAGAGCAATTTGGAATAGGGGCGATCGGAGAGGTGAAAAATCTGATGAAATTAGAAAAGTTTCTACAACACATTCAAATAAAATTGCATGTTCCTTCTTTGCGGTTCACCGGAAAACTCAACTCGATAATTCAACAGGTCGCAGTGTGTGGAGGAAGCGGTTCACAGATTGTTACAAATGCAATTGCCGCGGGTGCGGATGCGTATGTCACTGCCGATGTGAAGTATCATACTTTCCAGGATGCAGAAGAACGAATTGCATTAATTGATGCCGGACATTTCGAAACAGAAGCACCGATTCTTGAATCGCTTGCCGCTTATGTGAAAGAAAAAAGTTTTACAAGAACAGAACAGATACCGGTAATTCTATCTAAGACGAAAGTCAACCCGGTACATTATTTTTATTCCTAAGGAGAAATACGTTGGAAACACGGTTAACACACTTATTCGCTTTACAACAGGTTGATTCTCAGTTGCAGGAAATCCATGAATTAAAAGGCGACCTTCCTCGAGTCGTTGCTGAATTGGAAAGTACCCTTGACGGATCAACTATGAAACTCAAAGAGTTGACAACACTCGTGACGCAATTGAAAATCGAACGGGATAACACTGATGTTGAACTGATAAGTTGTACAGAAAAAATTGAAAAGTATAAAGAGCAACAACTTCAGGTAAAATCAAACAAACAGTACGATGCGCTCTCGAGAGAGATAGACACGATGGAAACTCTTATCGAACAAGCCAGGAAGAATTTAGAGACGTTCGAAGGAAAACTTCAGATTTCACAACAAGACATCGGACTTCTGAATAAAGAAATCGAAACAACAACAGCAGAACTGACTGAAAAACAAGCAGAACTTGCCGAAGTCAACAAGGAACATGAAATCGAAGAAACCCGACTTGTCCATGAACGCGCGAAGATTGTTGTACGAATCAAAAAGGAAGATTTCGATAAATACGAGCGAATCAAAAAAGCGAAAAAAGGAACAGCAGTGGTTGCAATAAAACGCGGCTCCTGCGGCGGGTGTTTTAACCGCGTTCCTCCACAGAAACTATTAGAACTGCGGAACAATAATTATATCTACATGTGCGAACATTGCGGACGAATTATCGTTTCTGATGATGTTGTAGAAAAGAGTTCAATTCTACAGTAACAGGAATTCATAAAAATTTAATACATTAATAAGTTAGTGCTTGCAATCGTGCAATCGCCCCGTAACATTTCGATGCTACGGGAAGGAAAGTCCGAACTCCACAAGGCAAAGTACCTCCTAACAGAAGGGTATCACGATTGTAAAATCGTGGTAACGGATAGTGTCACAGAAAATATACCGTGACGCCATTGGCGTCATAAGGGTGAAAAGGCGAGGTAAGAGCTCACCTCCCGTTCGGTAACGAACGGGATGACAAACCCTACTTGGAGCAAAACCAAATAAGTCGCATGTTTGAATTGCCTATTTCAGTTCCTGCGTTTGCAGGACCGTGCGGCGGGTAGGTTGCTAGATTACGTTCGTGAGAGCGTGACAAGAGAAATGATTGCAGTGATGCCATTGGTATCAAACAGAATTCGGCTTATAGATTGCAAGCAATAATTTTTTACAATTTACTTTTTGATGAAAAGTACATTTGAAATCAACACAGAATGTGAAAATGCCCGATCAGGGCAAGGAAAAATTGAATGATAAAAAAAGAATACCGATGGTTACACTCAGCAGGCGATGCGGCAATCATTGAACAATTAACAAAAGAAATTAATATGCCCGAATCGCTTGCTTCAGTTCTGATGAACAGAGGCATAACCAGTTATGCGCAAGCACGGGAATTCTTCCGACCGAAAATTGAAGACCTCCATGACCCGTTTCTCATGAATGGCATGGAAGCCGCTGTGCAGAGAATCCTCAAAGCAGTCGAAAAGCAAGAGCGTGTACTCGTGTTCGGTGATTATGATGTTGACGGAACAAACGCCACCTCAATGATGACATTATTCTTACGTGAACTCGGACTCGAAACAACCTATCATATTCCGGACAGAATAGTTGAGGGGTATGGGATTTCGAAATTAGGAATTGATAAAGCCGCGCAACAATCAGTCACGCTTCTTATCGCAGTTGATTGTGGCATTACTGCCATACAACAGGTCGAGTATGCCGGTTCTCTCGGTATCGAAGTGATTATCTGTGACCATCACGAACCAATTGAACAACTTCCTAACGCAGTCGCTGTTCTAGACCCGCTGAAACCGAGTTGCAATTATCCGTTCAAATATTTATGCGGAGCGGGAGTCGCCTTCAAATTGATTCAAGCAATTTGCAAGCAACGAGGAAATGAACATGCCGCCTTCTCGTATCTTGATTTTGTCACATTAGCAACTGCGGCGGATATTGTTCCGTTAGTCGGCGAAAACAGAATCCTGACAAAACTCGGATTGACACAATTAAATGAAAACCCGAGAATTGGAATTCGTGCATTGATTGAATCATCCGGAACGCAACTTGGAAAAATTAATACAGGACAAATCGTGTTTGTGCTTGCGCCGCGCATTAACGCAGTGGGAAGAATGGGAGATGCAACGCGCGCGGTGAATTTACTCACTTCAACAGACTCGTCAGAAGCAACTCAGATTGCTCGTGTACTTGAGGAAGAAAACAAAAACCGTCGAAAGTTAGACGAAGATACATTCCTGGAAGCACAAGGGCTTGCAGAACAAATTCAT
>JACPVN010000220.1 GCA_016191715.1 Ignavibacteriota bacterium
CGGCGTCGGTATAATGATGCGTGCGATGCGAGTCCATCACTCTGAATTGTATCGTCTCGCTTCCGGTCCAAAGTACATCCACAATTTCAAAATTAATTTCGTTTGATTGATTCATCGAGAGTAAAATGTTTCCCGCTCTCAACTGAAAAGGTGATAACGGTTCACCAACAACAGCATTCGGAATGAAGGTCAACTCTTCTTTCACCGGAAGAATATCCTGCAATGTCGCATCAAATAATTTAAACTGAACATGTTCGCCGTTCGTGTTCGAGTAAATCGTAATGAAAAACAACCACACGCTCCCCGCCTGTACTGATTGCGTTACACCGCGCAGTTCATTCCCGACAAACGCGCCGAGAAGATAATTTCCGTTTGTCACTGTTTGATTCCGAGAAATTACTTCCGCAGTGACGTTCATCGAAAATTGATATTGCGCCGGACTGACGCTCCATGTCGGCGGAGAAAACCCTCTCGGATTGGTGATGAATTCGAACGACCATTCCACTTCGTCTCCGTCCTGTTCCTGCAAATAAAAATCCAAATCAAAAGGAAGGAACGAACCGAACAACCCGATAGTCTGATTCGGAATGTTCGTGATGTTCGGTGCGTGGTCAAGCGGTTCGATGGTAAACACTGCCGTGTCTGTATCGAAGAATGCGTTCACAGAATTATCAGTTACTTTGAACACTACCACTTCTGTTCCATACCAATTTGAAGTAGAGGGAGAAACCGCTACCTGATTATTTCCATCAAGGGTAACCTGAAGATTTGTATTTCCGCTGACGCTCCACGCAACCGTTTCACCGTCACTTTCGGTGAGATACGTATCAAGGTCAAACGATGTGAACAACTGACCCTGCTCGATTGTCTGGTCTGCGATGCCGTTCACCAACGGCGTGTGGTCGTTCATTACGGTGAACGTTACCGCATCTAAATCTGAGTAAGAGTGAAGTGTTCCAACATCAGTCACGATGAATAACACTTGTTCGCTTCCTACCCAAGCCGGGTCAATGACTGTTGCAGTCACGTTATTGTTTCCATCAACGACGATGTTGATGTTTGCGGCTGAAAGCGGAAACGGATTCGCCGGGTCGCCAAGCACGGCATTTGGCGTGAAGGAAACTTGTTCAAACACAGGAAGAATTTCTTCCGTCATCGCATCATACAAACGGAAGGTAATGTCTTCTCCTTGTGTGTTCGCATACATTGTTACGAAGAAAAGATAGCCATCGCCGACTGCCACACTTTGTGTTACGCCGCGAACATCATTTCCCGAAAATGCCGCAAGGATATTTTCCGTTCCCGTGACCGATGCCCCGCGGGATGCAAGACGAACCGTCATGTTCATCGAAAATTGAAATGAAGACGGGTTTACTGACCACGTTGGCGCAGGCGTTCCGACAACACTCGATTGAAATTCATATTTCCAGGTAATCGTTCCCGCATCGGAAAGCGTGAGATAATCATCAAGGAGAAACTGATTGAACGCGCCACCAAGTCCGATGGTTTGATTCGGAATATTATTCACCTGTGGAGGTATGTCCAGTGGCAAAACGGTAAAAACTGCAGTATCGGAATCAGCATATTGATTCGCTGAGACATCCGTTGCTGTAAAAATGATTGACTCGCTTCCTTCAAATCCCGAAGGTGCAGTAACCGTAACAACATGATTTGCATTGATGGAAACGCTCAACTGACTGTTTCCGGAATAACTCAAAACCATCGCATCGCTATCAAAGGTTGAAAGAAAATCATCAAGGTCGAACGTTGAAAAACTATTTCCTGTTTCAATCGTTTGGTCGGGGATGCCGCTCAACACAGGAGCGAAGTCATAATTAAAATACGCGTGCCACTGGAACGGACTTGCCGGCGAACCCGTAATCGAGTTTGCAACAAACGGAATTGTTTCTGCTACATCAGCAATAATATCCGCGCTTGCAACGTACGCTTTAAATGTTACATTCTCTCCGCTTGCTGTGTTCGAGTACATCGTCATGAAGTACATCCATGAATCACCTACTTGAATCGGTGTTGCAACGCCTCGCACTTCATTTCCGGTAAACGCGCCGACAATGTTTCCGTTCTCAGCAAGTGTATCATTCACCATCAACACAGCCGTAACCGTGCTGTTGAACTGGAAGTTTGACGGATTGATTGTCCAATCTGGCGGACCTGCGAAAATCAACATCGTACCGATGAGGAGAAGAAAAATCTGTTTGCGTATCAAGGTTGCAATCATACCATTACCTTTCTTGTGAACTGAACTGCATTAAAGTTGTTGTTGCACTCAGAACTAATTGTCCGTCCTGAGAAACTTTTACCCAGTAACTTTTTCCGGGCTGAATTGTATCCGCTTGTTGATAGCCGGATTGAAAACCATAAAATGAAGATTCGATTGTTGTCCCAAGCCCACTCACTGCCGATGCTACAACCGATTGAGAAACTGAGCCAACAAGATTCCAGCCCGATGTAACATCTACCGTGTCTGTTGTTCTTGGATACCCTTGCATCATGATTGTTTGTGCGTTGCCTGCCGAATCTGCATCAAACTTGAGCCAATATCCTACACCATTCTTTAATGTTGATTTTGCCTGATAACCGTTCGCATAAGAAAAGGCATCCGATGAAGAAGTGGGAAAAAGATTTGACTTCAAATATGAATTTACAGTAAACGGAACTGCTACCAGGTTCCATCCTTTTTGTAATTGGAGTTGGAGTGAACTCTGTTCAGGTAAGGTCGAACCATGGAACTGTATCGGGTTGATCGGGTCGCCGTACAACGAATCGGAAAAAAATCTGATTTTTTCTTTAATAGGGAGAACTGAATCGAGCAATGCGACATACATCTGGAACTTCACCGTGTCGCCGCTTAGAACATTGGAATAAACAGTGAGGAAGTATTTCCATCCGCCGCCGGAAAAGAGTATGCGGGCAGTGCCGCGCACTTCATTATTCACAAAC
>JACPVN010000221.1 GCA_016191715.1 Ignavibacteriota bacterium
ATTGCGCGCGGCTTTTCCTGTCCCACCATAGACAATCAGTTCGTCCTGCGTCTCTGCAACTTCAGGGTCAAGATTGTTCATTAACATTCTTAATGCGGCTTCCTGTACCCATCCTTTGCAGTTGAGTTGTGTTCCTCGCGGGCTTGTAATAGTTCTGTTCATTGTTTCGTTTTCGGTTCGTGATGGACTGTTGACGGTTTCTTGTTTTTATCTTTGATTTGTTGTCTTTGTACTGAGTACCGACTACTTTCTTGCTTGATACACGATAGCAGAAATTTCAATCCGCGCATCTCTTGGCAGTGCGGCTACCTGAACAGTTGCGCGTGTCGGATAATTTCCTTCCTGAAAATATTTACTGTACACAGTGTTCATCTTTGCAAAATCGTTGATGTCCTTCAAATAGACGGTCGTTGAAACGACATCGCCCGAATCGCATCCAGCGCTTTTTAACACGTTCATCAGGTTCGATAACACCTGTTTTGTTTCCGTTTCGATGTCGGCATTTTCAAGTTTTCCTGTTTCCGGATTTATTGCAATCTGACCCGACACAAAAAGAAAATTTCCTACACGTTGGGCAGGGCTGTACGGACCGATTGTCTTCGCATCGGTAATAGCTCTTCGCTCCATCATTGAGGAAAGTTCCTCTCTGACCATCTCGCGAATCTGTTGTTCACTTGGCGCGCATCCAATCAACAACACACACATCAATAAGGAAGGAAATAATTTGTTTAACGTCATTTGTCAATCGTCATTAGTCATTTGAAATTCATTCAGAAATTAGAAATCATAATTCAGCAATCATAAATCAGCAATCCGAAATCTGTAACCTGCAACCTGAAACCCGTAACCATCAACCTAACTTATAGCCTATCATCCTCAAAAATTCCTTCCGATGTTTGATGTCTGCATCCGCTTCGATTCCCCTCGATTTCTCTCCGTCAATCACTCCCAAAATTCCGCGACCCTGTTCCGACTCTGCAATGATAACCTGAACAGGATTTCCTGTTGCACAAAATATCCCGCACACTTCGGAAACATTTTTCATAGTGTTAAGAATATTTACCGGAAATCCGTTCTCCATAAAAATAAGGAAGGAATGTCCACACGAAAGGTTATAGGCGTTTGTCTTCGCAAGTGTAATCAATTTCTCATCGTTCCCGGAAAACCGGACAAGACAATGACCCGATGCTTCACAGAACGCAACGCCGAACTTCATGTTCGGATTTGTCGAGACAATTGCTTCATGAATATCTTCCACCGTTTTAATGAAATGCGATTGCCCGAGAATGAAATTCATATCGGCAGGTTTTTCAATTTGAATGAGTTTGATGTCCATTTCGTTCCTTTTTGAATTGATTTTCAATAGTATAAACGTTTGGGGGAAAATTTCGACAAATTATTCCGAATATCAAACTTCCGATTGAAAAAAACTTTATTGATACGTTGCATCTTACCTCCCTTTTCCTTACTTTTTGCCTACAGGAAATACAGACTATGTCAACGAAACATTCAATATTAGTCGTAGACGACGAAGATGGACTACGAACGCTTATCTCTTCAGAATTAACAAGAATCGGATACGGGGTTGAAACAGCGAACGACGGCGACGTCGCCATCGCTCACCTTCGCCGCACTCCGTTCGATGTTGCCATTCTTGATATCAAGATGCCGAAAGTGGACGGCATCGAAGTCTTGAAATTTATTCACTGTAATTGCCCGGCAACGAAGGCAATCATGCTGACCGGCTTTGCCGACCTTTCGTATGCAATGGAATGTAAACGCTACGGCGCGGTGGATTTTATCGGGAAGCCGTTCAGTTTTCAAGACCTGCTTTCCACCATCGAAATGACGTTGAAAGACGAGACGAAGTAATGCGTTGGAACACAGAATATTTATTATCGAATGAGGAAACACCATGGCTGTTATGAAAACAGAAGAACTAAAAAAAATACCGAGTAAATTTAATCTCGAACAATTCGATGTTGCCGTGTTTGCGAAGGATAAAATCCGTGAGATGTTTCGCACCGGAAAACTCCCGACTGCAGATGCAATGGCGGAAGAAGTTATTCTTCGCGCCGTGAAGGAGGGCGCATCCGACATTCACTTCGAGCCGACCGACTTTGCTCTCCGCATCCGTCTCGGGTACGAAGGCGTGATGAAAAAACTTGTCTCGCTTCCGAAAGATACGGCGGAAAATCTTGCAAACGTTCTCAAAGCAAAAGCGGGCTTGAACGCGTTCGAAAAGAAAAAGCCACAGGAAGGACGTTTCACGATAATTCTCGGAAACGTACAACTTGATTTACGCATCAGTACATTGCCTGCGGTAACGGGCGAACGCATAGCGCTTCGTATTCTTACAAAAGCAAGTCATATCACGAAAATTGAAGAGTTGGGATTTTCGGAAACAAATCTTGAGCGAATGAAAAAATTGTACAGCCGTCCTTCAGGTTTATTGCTCATTACCGGTCCGGCAGGAAGCGGGAAAACCACAACCGCCTACGCTACTGTCAACAAACTCAACACACCTGAAAAAAATATTTTCACCGTCGAAAATCCCATCGAGTTCAAACTTGATTTCGCGACACAGGTTCAGCCAAGTGCGGATAAGACATTCACAACGGTGGATGCGCTTCGCTCCATTCTTCGTCAATCACCGAATGTTATTTTGGTGGGAGATATTCGTGATGCGGAAACAGGGAACCTGACAGCAGAAGCCGCGTTCATCGGAACGATGGTTATCAGCACAATGCTTTCAAGTGATGCTATCGGAACAATCCCCAGATTATTGAATTTCGGAATCTCCCCCTATTGGCTGGCTTCAAGTTTAGTCGGGATTGCACACCAGCAATTAGTAAGAAAAATTTGTGAAGCATGTAAGGAAGAGTATCAGGCGGGACCGGATGAACTTGAACGGTTAGGGACCGGAACATGGGGACAAACACAATATTATCGGGGAAAGGGTTGTGAAGCGTGTAACGGAACCGGCTATCATGAACGGACAGCGATACAGGAAATTCTCGTAATCAACGACCAGATGCGGGATCTCATTTATGAACAGGCACCAAGTGTGAAATTGAAAGAAGCCGCATTCAATGCCGGATTCGAAGAAATTCGAACAGACGCGAAAGGCAAAGTCACCGACAGCATCACCACAATTGCAGAATTTGTCCGTTCTTTGGGATAACCGGATGAACGTTCTGCTGTTTGATACGCCAAAAGAGTTTCGTATCTTATCAGCGGACTCAACTTACGTTGCTTCAGTGTTTAGTGAATTTTCCACTCCCCGGAGCCAAAATCCTCACCCGATACAGTAACCAATGTTGAGTATGATTTTTTTCGAGCCATTTGTACTGAAGCACGTGGCATTTTACTTACTTCAAGAAAGGATAATAACTATGGAACAAGGGATTGTAAAATTTTATAACGTAACGAAAGGATTTGGATTCATCACAATGCAAAGCGGTGAAGAGATATTTTTCCACAAAAGCAATGTCAAAAGCGTCGGGTTTCGCGATGTGTTAGTGCAGGGAGATAATGTATCGTTCGAAATAAAGAACGAATCAAAAGGAAAACGCGCATACAACATCAACAGGATTTAACCGGTTATCTTTTCAAATAACTCAATTTCACATCACATAGAAACCTCTGGCAGGTTCTCAGAAATTGAAATTCAAAGTCCCGTTTGAGCGATGCTCGAACGGGACTTTCTGCATTTTAAGGATGCTGATAATAATATTTTAGCACGACTTCACCCGGAGGACCATTCGGCATGGTAAAGTATCCCATATCCGGTCGTTCAAGCAATGTTCCTTCCACTTCACCAGCTTTAAAGATTACAGAGAAATTTGTGTTGTATTGCCTGAGTGTATAAACGCCGCTTTGTCGCTGCACACCTTTGTTGTAATAGAAAAAAGAACCGTCAGAGAAAAATCTGTAGCCCATGCTATCCACTCCGTTATTATATTTTGCTTCCCAATACGCGGAATATTTAAACTTTGTGATAATCTTATACACTGTCGGGTCAGTAAATCCAACCGAACTGCTTACATCTTCCTGCTGAATAAATTGTCCTGTATCAGAATACAAAACCACCGGCTGGAATCCATCCCAGTAACCATTCTTCATCGCATAGGTGTGTCTTCCTGCAGTCAATGCGATTGGCATAAAACTACCTACGGAAACTTCCTGCGGCGCTGTAAGATATTGTTCGCCATCAACAACCAACGAGACAATCACATGAGATGAACCGTTGATGAATCTTGTTTCGGTAGAATTTTTTGTCAGCGCTGTAATAGTGTTTGCATAGTTCGACAATCCTGCAAGATTATATGCTCGAACTCGATAACTGTATCGTGTTGATTGTTGAACTTCATAATCCGTGTACTCTTTTGCATTCACTTCAGCAATCGCAATTTGCACAAAGTCTTGTGTTCCTGCAGGTGCGCGTTCAATATGAAAACCATCTTCGTTTGCCGAACGGTCTGTCCATGTAAATCGAACTTTATCATGAGATAAAGTAACATTATCTACCTGCACCAAGGATGGTGCAGCCGGAACGCCTTGAATTTGTAACGTTGCTCGTGTTATTACATTCGAATATTCCGATTGACCATCTGTATTAAATGCTCGTACGCGAAAATTATACGATGTTGATGATGACAATCCCCTCATTTTATAGACAGAATCGTTTGCGTTGACTGTTGCAACAAGAGAGTAATCGGTAGTTCCGCCCGGACCACGTTCAATATAAAATCCATCTTCATTATCAGAGTTATCTGTCCATTCGAGCCAGATTTGAGTTGCAGATTTAACTTGCGCTGTAAGACTCGAAGGTCCGACTGGCGCACCGTTCAAACCTGCTGTTATTGCATCAGCCGTATTTGAAAAACCCGACAATCCGATATTGTTAAAGGCACGAACACGGTATGTGTAATTTGTTCCGGGTTGAAGATTTTTATCACGATATCGAGTTGTACCACGTTCCGGATTTGCAATAATTGTAAAAAGTGCTGTTCCCCCCGGCGCCCGCTCGACTCTGAATCCACCTTCGTTGGGTGAATTATCTTTCCACTCTAAACTAATCTGTGTTGCTGATACTGTTGAAGCGGAAAGATATGATGGAGCAAACGGAGGAATTACGTTCGCACCGGCTGTTACAGTTACAACATCAGTATATCCGGAAGAGCCAATACCATTATATGCATACACCCGATATTGATAAGCAGTGCCTGCAATAACATTTTCGTCTTCATAGTTATCAGTATTTTCGGCAACCGTATCAAGCCCGAAATAGCTCGATGTTCCGACAACTCCTCTTTCAATACGAAATGCATCTTCATTATTCGAATTATCCTGCCATGAAAGATAGACGCGCGTGTTGGAAACCGGAATCGCACGTAACGTTAACGGTTGATTGGGTGGTGTCGGCGTGCTTTGCGTCGTTCCAACCGTAATAGATGAAGGAGACGAATTTCCTCCAGAGTTGTATGCAACGATGCGATAGGCATAACTCGTCGTAGGATTCAAATCCAAATCGGTGTACGTTGTTACTCCAGCTTCCACCGATGCAATTGGTCTCATAAAACCCAATGAATCAATTGTCGTCCGTTCCACGCGAAAGCCATCTTCGTTATCCGAGTTATCTTTCCACGTAACTGTGATTTCTGTTGAAGAAAGAGCCGTCGCACGTACATTCGTAGGGCGAAGAGGAACTTTAATCGGTTCCTCTTCTTCCACACACGAAATGAAAACCATTCCCAGTATCGTGAGTAATATCCATGATAAAAATACAAGAGATTTCTTCATAGTGAACTCCATTTTCCCAATTCAATAGTAAATATTTCTGTCATTCAGGCAAATAAACTGCCGTCAAGATAGGAAATAACATGGATTAAATCAATGTTGAAAATCAAAAAAATCTTTGTTTTGATTACTCATTTTGAATGAGTTCCTGATTTGAAAAGAAAAAGGCAATTTCGATTTTGCCATTCTCAACCGAATCAGAACCGTGAACGATATTTTCGCCCTTGTTATCCGCATAGAGTTTCCGGATTGTTCCTTCTGCAGCATCTTTCGGATCTGTTGCGCCTATCAATGTTCTGTAATCAGCGATAGCATTTTCCTTTTCTAAAGCGATTGGGACGCAAGTCCCCGAACTCATAAATTCAACCAAACTATCGTAAAATGGTCTTCCTTTATGAACCGCATAAAAGCCGCCTGCGGCTTCCTTCGTCAGTTTAGTTTTCTTCATACCGAGAATTTTGAATCCGGCTTTTTCTATATGTGCAATTATTTGACCTGTTAGATTTTTTTTAACACAATCCGGTTTTAATATTGCTAATGTACGTTCTATCAATTTATTATTCCTTTAGTTAATGATGTTATAAGATTACTGATTACTGATTACTGATTGCTGATTGCTGATTGTTGATTGTTGATTGCTGATTGCTGAAATACAAAGAACAAAGTACTAAGTACTTACAATGGGATACCCGCCTCCGCAATACAACACAATCTCCGAGTTCATCGCAGGAACATGCTGTTCAATGTCCCGTTCAATAATTCCTTTGCCGATGTGAATCGCTCCGACGATATGCCCCTGTTCTCATTCGTTATCTTCGCGAACATCAACTAGAACAAACTTTTCACCGTTGTCTATTTTCTTTTTGATTTCCTCCGGCGTTGTTTGCTTGATGCGTCTCTTCGCATCATCAACAAGTCGGAGAAATTGTGGAGAGTGAGTCATAACTCAGTTTCCTGTTTACGGTTTTGCACCTGCCATCGGCGGTCATCATTTCCGGTTACCATCAACAATGATACGAATAACGGATAACAAATAACTTTTTTTTTACTTTTTACTTTTTACTTTCGACTTGCTTTCCGTTTTCTTCTTGCTTGATTTTGAAACAGCTACAACTGTCTTCTTCGATTTCTTGCCAAGAACCTTTACAACTGTTTCGCCAATCATCGCCGGACTTTCGACTACATGAATTCCGGCTTTCCGCATTGCTTCCATCTTTTCTGCGGCAGTTCCTTTCCCGCCGGAAATGATTGCGCCTGCGTGTCCCATTCTCCGTCCCGGGGGTGCTGTTCTTCCGGCAATAAATCCAATTACCGGTTTCTTGAAATGCTTTTTTACATATTCTGCCGCAGTCTCTTCTGCCGAGCCACCAATCTCACCAATCATGATGACAGCATCCGTCTTCTCATCTTCATTGAAGAGTTTCAACAAATCAGTAAAACTGGAACCGATAACCGGATCTCCGCCAATACCGATACACGTGGATTGCCCGAGACCAAGTTCACTCACCTGCCATACGGCTTCGTACGTCAATGTTCCGCTTCGGGAAATTATTCCTACTCTTCCGGGCGCGTGAATAAATCCGGGCATGATGCCAAGTTTACATTCTCCGGGAGTAATAATTCCCGGACAGTTCGGTCCGATCATCCGAACTCCCGTGCGATTGAGATGGTCGTACACGCCAATCATGTCCTTCGTCGGAATTCCTTCCGTGATAGCGACAATCAATTTCACTCCGGCATCCGCCGCTTCGAGAATCGCTTCTGCTGAGAATGAAGCCGGAACAAAAATAATCGCCGCATTCGCGCCTTCATTCTTCACAGCATCCGCCACCGTGTTAAAGACCGATACCGGTTTCTTAAATGGATATTGCTCGTTGCCGTTGTACTGTATTCCGCCTTTTCCCGGCGTCACGCCAGCAACGATTTTTGTTCCGTAGGCAATCATCTGCTGTGTGTGAAATGTTCCTTCACCGCCGGTGATGCCTTGTACGACTACTCTTGTGTTTTTATCAACTAAAATGCTCATTTGCTCAATTCAAAATTAAAAAAGTTAAATGTTATTTGTTATCAGTTATTTGTATCTATAACCGGAAACAGGAAATTAACTACTCACCACTAACCAATTACTACTCACCGACAATATGTCTTTTCAAGATAGAAAACGATTTGTTCAAGTTCATATTCCGGCGCTTGCAAACCGTTCATCACCATTCGTGCGACAATTCCTTTTGCCTGCTTTGCATTTTTCGGAGGTGACGTCTCTATATTTGATAACTGGTGACACTTCGAGCATGTCATCTCGAACGTTGCTTGCGCTATTGCCATGTCAAATGTTTTGGCTGATGGTGAATCAGCAATTGCTTCACTTGTCATCGGCTCAATCATTTCTTTTGATTGAACGGCTTCGGTTTCTTCCTGCTTCTTTTGCCGGAATCCTTTTTGCAGATCAGGCGAGATAGCAATGAGATACGTTGCAACGTGCCATTGTTCCCGCTCGTCTATCGGGTTGAACACTGAACGTTCCGCCATGCGCGTTACTGTTTGCACCCACTGTTCAGGTGTGCGCGGCTTTACCAGCACAGTTCGTAAATCATGACATTGAACGCATTTTGAAAGTAAGACATCGCGTCCAATCTTAAAACTTGCAACAGTTGAAAGTTCTTCCAACTTTGCATCGGTAGAAAATCCGGCTTTTGGAAGTAGTTTCTTCACCCGCTCGATATTTTCCGTGCTGAATGCTGTTCCGCCAACTGCACTGCGGTGCAAATATACTTCTTTTAATGCTAATGGCACAGAGAGACCGATGAGCAGAAATGTACAGATAAACAATCCCGTTCCGAGAAACGGGACCAATGTTGATTCGAGATGCTTGAAGAACCGGACAATCGCGACTTTCACGATGATGAGAACTCCAATCGTGAGTCCGAATATCAGGTGAGCAACCGTTCGAGCAGGAAATTCAATCTCGTAACTCCACAGTCTCGGCAACATGTGCGCCATGAGATAAATATAGATTACAGCGTACGTATAGCCGATGAGCCGATGAAGCAACATCAGTCGCGGCGGGGCGGTACTTTTCAACTTCTCATGGTCAAAGGGAAATCCCCAAAGATAAAACATGAGAAACGTGCTTGCCGCGCTAAGCGCAAGTAACACGAATCCAAGAATTGCGTTACCGAGAGTGTCCATAGGATATTCCTATCTATTTTGCAAAGAACATGAATAGTAATCACTAATGGTGAATATTGTAATGAAAATGAAGAAGAGTTAAATCTCTCCTCGTCTCAATTTCTGAAAGAGTTCCCAATTTGCTTTGCCAATTGTATTGAACGAATGCACGAGGGCTTCTTCTATCCATTGAAGTTTGTTAATTAAAGATACATCAATGAATTTCCGAATATCTTTTTTTTTGTGATGGTACGGATAATCTTTCGGCACAACTCACGTTTCCTTCCATTTCTTAAACGATTCCAACTCATGAATGCAGTGGCGAAAAATCTGGTTCTCTGGTTTCATTAAAAACTTAATTCAAAGTTAAATGTTTTTTTCGATAATTTATTTGTTTGGCTTTTCTCAGAGTTGCTAACTTGTTTTTGATTTCTTTTTCTATCTTCTTTTTAAGTTTTTTATCCATAATAAAAAAAGAGGTTGGCTCATTAAGTTTCCGTACATCTCTTTGTAGTTCCAGAAACAGATTTTCATCACCTCTTGGTACTTCTTCTGCAAATTTTAATAGGTATTCTGGCTTGTTCAATTCAGCTAAACAATAAGCTGAAAAGTATTTTTTTATTACTATCTTTTTAAATGATTTCAAATCTTTTTCCTCTACATGTCCAATTGGAATCTTTATCGAATTATATAAATCTTCAATAACTGGAGCCAATACACCAGAACCATAGTGTGAAGAGAACATAGATTTGAATCTTGATGCCATTTCCATTTCAGGAATTTTCTTGACGGCTTCAGCAATATCTTTTGGCGGATTGTCAATCAAATTATACAGAGTAGTCACCCATTGATCTAAACCAAAAGCAACGCTTTCTTTTTTTGTTTCATAGGAATTAAGAAACGCGGATTGGCTAATATAGCCTAGTAAGTTAACTTTTCTTATTTGTTCTAAAATACCGTCATGCTTCCAATTTAAAATTATTTCTTTGAAAATATTGGGGCACTTTCCCTTTAATCCACAATAGAAAAATATCACTCCCTCCCAAAAGAAATCATTAAAACCTTCTATTATCGTTTTCTCATTTGCATAAATATCTTTATATGCCTTAGCTGCGAAATAATCTTGAAAGGAAGCATGTCTAAATTGAAAATTATTTTTCTCGTTGCAAACTATTAACTGAGTACGTTCTATGATTTCTGATAAGAATGTCGGATTAAAGTAATCAGGATGAAAATTCTGTAAGTATCCTTGAACAAATTCATTTAGTTGAATTGTTGATATTTCTTCTGTTTTTTGGGTATTAAAAAAGTAAGCAAGCTCCATTAAAAAATCTTCTTTAACACGATACTCATATAAACTTGTAATATTTTTTGCTATATCCCATCGTTTCAAAAACAACTCAGTTGCTAACGAATACAACTCTGTTAGTGTCGAGGGCAATTCTTTTCGCTCTCCTTGTTCTACTAATATCGAAAGTAAAGTAAGAACCATGGGTGTCTTCGGAAGTTTCTGCATCATAACGGTATCGCATAGGTTCTTCAACATCTTTTGCATATCTAACTTTTGCCCTTTGAACCATTTACGGACGAATTTTTGTACTTGCACATTATCAAGCGCAAGGATTTCATATCTTTTAAAGATAGCTAAATCAGGATTTATCGCTAGATATTCAATTTCCCGTGATGATAATATGATTTGAACCATGGGAAACTCATTCACAAACTCTTTAATAATCTTTACTATTTTATCTTTTTCAATTGCCTCCGTGACTTCATCAAGTCCGTCAATAAACACAACGAACGAACCCCTTTCGAGCTGATTCTTTAGATTGAATTCGGGGACGGTAAAATCTTTAAGACTTAGCTCGTCTTCAATAACTTCCGTTAGTATTTTTTTTGAACTTAGATCCCGAAACTTGAGATAGATAGGAAGTTTAAGATCAGCTATTTTTGTTCTATCTGATGAAAATTTACCATGACTTCTACTACATTCTTCAATTCTCTCAAGAACCAAGTGCTTTATAAGAGTTGATTTACCAGAACCAGACATTCCTAGTAGCAGAAGATTGTTGCCAGTTGATATCACTTGCACAGGGGTTAGTCTGGTATTATGATCTTTAGCTGGCCTTAGCGCAGGTTCTATATAGATAGAGTCAATTCTTTTAACTTCTCCTTTATACTCGAATGCTTGCATTTCTTCGAGTTTTTCTATCCGATGTTTAAGTTTCGAAAAATATCTGGAGACAAATGAATCACCGTAAAGGAAAAAATCTGGGTAATGATCATTAAATAATTTTGTTAACTTAGCTACAGGAATAAAGTCAACATTTGATAAAGTATCAGTAGCTTTTTCTCCAAAAAGAGCTACAATTTTTTCCCTAGCTGTATTAGAAACGTTACCATTATTGACGACAAAAACGGTTCTAATATTTACTTTTTGCTTTGTTTCTGGATCAAAATGAGGGATACCAAAACATTCACGTATTTGTTGTGAAATGTTAGTCAACGAAGCATCTTCTCTCTTAGTCGTAGCCCCTGTTATATCACCAATTTTAGCCACAACTGCTATAAAAACTTTTTCTTGAATTTTTGCATATTCATAAAAAACTAAGTCTTTACCTGCTTCACTTTGTCCATGAGTTATTATAACACTTTGATACCCCATATTTGAAAATAAATCTCTCAGAAGTTCATGAAACTTACGTTCATCTGAAATCTCTTTAAGTTTTTTTAATTTTTGATGAATTGTCATTGACACAGTTTTTAGACTCCAAAATCAAAATTATGCTCTAAAAAATCCCCAACTCGTAAAACCGTATTTTCATCAAACTGCTTCCCGAGAATCTGTAATCCGATTGGTAAGCCTTGATGGTCAGTCCCACACGGGAGCGAGAGACCGGGAATACCTGCAAGATTTGCTGAAACGGTGTAAATATCCGAGAGATACATTTGCAACGGGTCTTCCATTTTTTCGCCAA
>JACPVN010000222.1 GCA_016191715.1 Ignavibacteriota bacterium
GATGTGTATTATCAATTCATTGCAGGATACCTTGACGGAGAAGGACAATCGTTGCGCGGAACTTATGGCTCTGATTTACGCGGCTTTGCAACATCGTTTGAGATTTCGGACGACATGTTCAAAAAGTTTAAGGGCTTTATTACCAAGAAAGATATCAAGATTGATGAAGAGCAGTTTGCGAAAGACGAATTCTTCAACAAGGTTCGATTGAAATCATACATTGCACGTTCGTTTTGGAGCGATGAGGGTTGGTACACAATCACGCAGAACATTGATACGCAACTAAAGAAAGCAGTTACGCTCTTCCCTGAAGCGGAGAAGATTGCAGGATTGGTTGTGCAAAAAAACAAAACGAAGAATTGAGAATGTGATTTGAAAGCCACGCACAAAAAGCGTGGCTTTTTTCTTATGCACATCATTGGAGTTGATTTAGCGTGGGGAGATACGAAAAGCGACGGTGTGTGTTTCGTCGAAGCAAACCGAAAGAACGCTCACGTGAAAGGATTTGCATATCCTCATGGCGATGATGAATTACTTCAATGCGTTCAAACTGAATTAAAGAATGTAAAGGAACCATTCATCACGATTGATGCGCCGATTATCTGCCCGAATAAAACGGGAACTCGCCCTGTTGACCGACTTACACACACATTGTTTCACCGTGAACATGCCGCGTGTCATCCGGCAAACTCAACAAAATGTCCCCGCCCGATTCGTCTTCTGAAAAAACTGAAACCGCGTGGTTTCAAAGCGGGCTGGAATATCAATCCGAATACTCATGTTGTTGCAGAAGTGTATCCTCATCCGGCAATGGTTCAAATGGTTCAGATATATTCCAAAGAAAATGTCCAAAATGCCAAGGAGGAAAAGTAGGATTGAATGTTAAGTAATCCTCAAAAATAAAAAACCCCGTCGAACAACGGGGTTCTTTGTAAAAAGCAGTTGAGATTATTTCAATAGTGTAACCTTTGCCGCCTGCAGTCCTTTCGGTCCTTCTTCGACTTCAAATTCCACTTTGTCACCTTCGTCGAGGTTTTTAAAACCCTCGCCGACAAGTGATTTGTAATGCACGAACACATCGGCGCCTGATTGACGCGCGATGAAGCCGAATCCTTTGGTCCGATTGAACCACTTGACTGTTCCTTGTTCCATAGGAACCGTCCTTTCGTAATTGATGATACATGTGTACGCCATACTTGTTGCTCTTGATCCGGGAAATCATTTCCGGTGATTGACCGGCTGAACTTTCCTTCTCACTGCGACACGCACCAATTACGTTACGAGATACAGCGTGAATCAATAAAGAGTAAACAACGGTGTACTGTTATTTGCGCATGAAACATAAGGAGTTTTCGGCTGAATAGCAATAGGTTTTCACTAAATATTTTGAAGTTTGAATCTCCTCAGAAGAAATTGTATTTTCATGCCACACAATGAAACTTGCAATTGTTCAAACTAACCCGATTTTTGGTAATATTTTGAAGAATGTTGAAGATGCTCTCGGTCTGATGAATTCCGTCGAAGCCAATCTTTTCGTTCTTCCCGAATTGTTTAACACCGGATATAATTTTCAAAGTCAAGAAGAAGTAAAAGAACTTTCGGAAGATGATTCGAGCTTCACCATGCAAACAATGATAGAGTTTGCTAAGAAGAAATCGTGTTATGTTGTTTTTGGTTATGCAGAAAAAGTAATCTGTGACCAGTACAAAAAACAAAGAACCACGAACCAAGAACAGTCAACCATCAACCACGAACCAAGCTACTACAACTCTTCTGCTCTCATCGGTCCGGAAGGAATAATCGGCAAGTACAGAAAGGTTCATCTATATTATAGAGAGAAACTTTTCTTCACTCCCGGCAATCTTGGCTTTCCTATGTTTGATTTACCATTGGGAAAAATCGGGATGATGATTTGCTTCGATTGGTTTTACCCCGAAAGCGCGCGTTCCTTAGCATTGCATGGCGCTCATTTGATTGCTCATCCTGCCAACCTTGTACTTCCCTATTGCCCCGATGCAATGATAACGCGCTGTTTGGAAAATAAAGTTTTCGCCGCAACTACAAATCGCGTTGGTGTTGAAAATCGCAACGACATAAATTTGACGTACATCGGAACAAGTCAGGTTGTCTCGAATCGGGGAAAAATTCTTGCACGATGCAGTGATGATAAACCCGAAATTGTTGTTGTCGAAATTGATTTGATGCAGGCGGAGAACAAGCGACTGAACGAATTCAATGACCTACTCGCCGACCGAAGACCTGAACAATACACTCTGTGAAACCTCGCTTCAACATTCTTCTTACCAACTCTTCCGATATGTACGGAGGCGGAGAGTTTTACGTTCTTGAACTTGCTAAGGAATTATCAGCACGGGGACACAACATCATCGTTACATGTAAGCCGGATAATTTACTCAGCAAAAAATGTAACGACGCAAGTGTAAAGATTCTCCCGCTCGATTTTCCACAGATGGGGAAAGTGTTTTCTTCTGTAATGAAGTTGAAGCGCATTATACAACACAACAACATTCAGATTGTCCACACGAATACGAACTACGACAGAACTGCCGGAGCGTTTGCCGCGTGGCTTTGCGGCGTGAAGCATGTAACGAATGTCCATAGCTTTCATTCGTTACAACACAATCTCACACACTGGATTCGGAACAGGTATGCGACAAACCATTTTCTTGTTGATGGTGTTTGCGTGAAAGAGTTACTGGTGAAGGAGGACGGAATTTCTCCGGAGAAAATTTCAGTGGTGTATCTCGGCGTCAATCCTGAATCAATGAAGAGAGATGAACCTCAGAGACGCAGAGTTCGCAGAGAGGTTGGATTGGAAGAGCATCATATCTTGATTGGAAATGTCGGGCGGCTTGTACCGATGAAAGGACAGGAATATCTTATCAAAGCATTTGCAGAAATCGCATCACTCCACCCCCATGCACGCCTGCTCATCATCGGCGATGGAGAACTCTACGAAAAACTTAAAGCGATAAACCCAAAACTTCAAACTGAAAACAAAATTCTCTTTGCCGGATTCAGAGATGACCTTGTTGCATGTTATTCAGCGTTCGATGTGTATGCTCACACAAGCATTGAAGGTTGCGGCGAGACGTTTCCGTTTGCCGTTCTTCAAGCGCTTGCGCAGGAACTTCCTGTTGTAGTCACACGCGTTGGCGATGTTGCCGCTATGGTGGAAGAAGGAGTGAACGGTTTTGTTGTGGATGAGAAAAATACAAACGCGATTGCTGAAAAACTCAATATGTTGCTGTCAGATGGTTCACTCCGTCAATCAATGGCATGGAACAGTAGAGAATTGCTGAACAAAAAATTCACTACAACGAGGATGGTTGATAATGTTGAAGATATGTATGCAAAAATCCAGAAGAAGTAAGAGACCAACTTGTAATTGAATACTAAGTTCTTTACCTTTTGACCGAAGCGCTTATGGATAATTTTTCTGGGTCATCGCGTAATAGTGTGGGTAAA
>JACPVN010000223.1 GCA_016191715.1 Ignavibacteriota bacterium
CCAAAGTCTTGAGGGCAAGAACGAATGTAACCCGAGATGACGATACGTTCTTGTTTCATTTCTTTCTACTTCCTTTAGATTACGGTAGTAGATAGGGATATAACGATAAGTAAGGTCATCAAAAACAGGAGAAAGAGCACCATAAGTTTTATCAATCCCAACGCGAAGCATAAGAGCTTTCATCTGACGGTAGCCCCCAAACGTTTAAGTTCTTGTAGGCAATTCTTGAGAACATTACGTTTACCCTTAAAATGCTGAAGGATGTCAACAGTTTCTCGAGAGGAAAGAGTACGTATTCTGATATGCTTTGCAGAATCGGGGTTGGTCATTTTAGTCAATGGATAGGCATCTGAAAACGAGTAAAGTTTGGTCTCGCCTTGTACAGCCCAGTGTGTGTGAGAACCCTTCCGTCTCAATAGTGCTTTCTCCTTGACGATGTATCCAACAATGTATCGGTGCTTGTAAAATTTATCCATCGAGGGATTCTTGCAAGTTGTGAACAAGAATAGATATTTTTCATCTGATTTAAGAAAGGGGACGATGTTATTTGATTGATAACATTCGCTACAGAAGTTCTCGGCACGTTCCTCGATGTGTGGTTCGGTTTTGTGTCCGTGTCCCTGTTCGTTTGTAAGGTCTCGAATAGGATGCTCTGAAAGCGGAGAATGAAAGAAAAATTGTAATCGTCCGGTTTGACGAAGATTTGACATCTGAAAGTACTGCGAACAGTCCGTAACAATATTCTTCGACGGTGATTTTGGTTTTGCACAGTTACTATTCAAAAGTATTCTCCTCTGGTTTTGAGTGTCTGCATGTATCTACACGAGTAGTTTTGGATACGGATAGTCTTGCAGTTATTACTTTTTCGGATACAAAAAATATCATTTTTTCCTTTCCTTCTTTTTTGAGTCGAACTATGGCGCTTGCTTAGCAAATACAGTATTTATTTCAGCGTGAACTTAACAAATCTTCTTTTTAAAAACAAAGAAAAATCCACAACAAACTCCTCTTTGGAGAACAAGCGAACCCTTTTTATATTGCTTCCCGCATTAATCACCATCGAAAAGAAAAAGGAACATTCCATGAAATCTCTTTTGGTATTCACACTGTTGTTGCTTCCCTTCGTCGTATTGAGTCAATCGAATGTGAAGGAAGAAGCGGCGGAATTTATCAAGATGTATAACTCACTCTATCAGAAAATCAGTACCGTCTCGGCTGAAGCACAATGGGCTTCGAGTACCGATGTAACGGAACAGCACACCGGAGAACGCATCGGCGCGGACAAAGCGTCGGCGGCGTTTTCGGGAAGTCCGTACGTTGTAACGCGTGCGCAGGCATTGCTCGCCCGTCAATCGGAGTTGGACGAACTGACCGTTCGTCAGTTGAAGAAAATTCTCTACATCGCATCGCATTACCCGGGCACCATTCCCGACCTCGTCAACCAGCGAGTGACGGCTGAAGCAAACCAAAGCGCCGTGCTTGATGGCTTCACATTTTGTTATGAAAAGCAAGGGAACAATTGCGTGAAGACAACCACACCAAATCAACTCGACGAAGTTCTTCGCACTTCCACCGATTTGGCAGAGCGGAAACACGCGTGGGAAGTTTCCAAGCAAACCGGTCCCGCGCTGAAAGAGGGACTTGTGAAATTGCAAGGTCTCCGCAACAACATGGCGCGTGAGATGAAGTATTCTTCCTACTTCGGATTGGAAGTTTCCGACTACGGCATGAATGTTCCGGAAATGATGCAGTTGCTTTCTTCGAGTGTGGATGCGTTGATGCCGCTCTATCAACAACTGCATTGCTGGACGAAATACAAACTCGCGGAAAAATACAAACAACCGGTGCCGAAAAAAATTCCGGCACACTGGCTCGGCAATCGCTGGTCGCAGGCGTGGCCCGGAATTGTTGAACTTGTTGACCTTGATAATCTTTTCAAAGACAAATCTTCCGAGTGGATAATCAAACAGGCAGAACGATTTTATGTTTCGTTGGGAATGCCGGAACTTCCTCCGTCGTTCTGGGCAAAATCGGATTTGTACGAACTTCCTCCCGATGCAACACGTAAGAAAAACACGCACGCCTCTGCATGGCATATGGATTTGGACAAAGACGTTCGCTCGCTCATGAGCGTGAAACCGGATTACGATTGGTTCGAAACAACGCATCACGAACTCGGACACATCTACTATTATATGGCGTACTCCAACCCTGATGTTCCGGTGGTTCTGCGTGAAGGTGCAAACCGTGCGTTCCATGAAGCGGTCGGCGATTTGATTGGCATTGCTGCGCGGCAGGTTCCGTACTTAAAAGAAATCGGCGTGATGCCGAAGGAGATGAAGATTGATGAAACGCAGTGGCTCCTGGCTGAAGCGCTCGATAATGCGGTCGTGTTTATTCCGTGGTCAGCGGGAACAATGTCGCACTGGGAATGGGACCTCTATGAAAATAATCTTTCACCGAACGAATACAATAAACGATGGTGGGAATATGTCGCGAAGTTTCAGGGCGTAGAGCCGCCGCAAGAACGGGGCGAAGAGTTCTGCGACGCGGCAACAAAAACACACATCAACGACGACCCGGCAGGGTATTATGATTACTCGCTCGCGTTCCTCATCAAATACCAACTTCACAATTACATCGCGAAAAACATTTTGAAACAAAACCCGCATAATTGCAACTACTACGGCAACAAAGAAGTCGGGACGTGGTTGTGGGATTTGCTGAAACTCGGCGCAACAAAAGACTGGCGTCAGGTCATCAAAGAAAAAACCGGTGAAGATATTTCACCCAAAGCAATGCTTGAATATTTCGCGCCGATTGAAAAGTATTTGAAGAAAGAAAATCGCAAGCGTGAGGTGAGTTGGGAATGAGAAACGTGTTTAGTGTTCTTTCGGCTCTCATCAACTCATCCCTCATCGAGGTGATCCAAAAAGTAGGTAGGACAGGCGTCCCTACCTGTCCTGTTAGTGAGTATGAGACAAATGGGACAGGGACAGAAAAGGATTTCTTTCCTACCACCGTTCGGGCTTTTTTTCCCGCACCGAGCAAGGGGTTACGTACCATGCAAAGGAATCGTCATCATGTTAATTACCAACACGTGTTCAAGCAAATACTTTCGCTTCTACTCAGACAGAAAAGGATTTCTGTCCTACTACCCTTATTGGCGCTGCTAATGGTAAGCAATTTCACCCTTGCTCAACTTCCCCTTCTCGAATCTTATCCGGTCATGGATTCGGTTATCCGGTATCCGGTGCGACAGGAAAGTCTTATGGTGCTTTGCAAGAAAAAAATATCCGAACGGCATATTACGTTTGTTGGTGTTCGCGGGATGGACAACGTACTGCTCGTTGCGGTGACACTCGAACCGATTGCAAATGTCAACAAAGATATTTCACTCACCGTACAATTCACGGGAATCAACCCGAAGCCGGGAAAAGTGGAAACGTGGGGATATGTCTATGACCGAAACCACGACGGAAAGATTGATTATCTTTCCCTGCTCGGCGGTGCGGCTCCATTCTGGGCGAATGACGTACCGGAATATTTTCCCGGTCGCGGCGTTGCAATGGACATGGACCAAATGGAAATGTTTGTCAGTCACTCTGACCTTGTGTTTAATCACTGGGCTGATGATAATTACGACGGCAAACTTGACGGCGTCATCCATGTTGATATGTTTGAGGAGCGCGATTGGGTGAAGCGACGACTAATGGTGCGAAGCAGTAAGTTCAATGACGAGTACGATGATATCACTTCATTCCGCAAACGCCCCGGAGACCTTGAAGATACAATCGAAGTGAACGAGAGCGGCGTTCCGTACATTCCCATCGGAAAGCCGAAGGAAGAAATCAACAAGAAAATGTTCGAGGAGAAAACGGCGATACTTGATTTGTTGAACAAAGCGGTCGTCTCGTGCAATCTTTCAAAAAAACTACGCGGCGTACCGATAACAAAACGTGAAGAGCAGTAATACAAGGGGATCTCTAAAAATCCATATGCTCGGTTCTGCGTCCTCGCAGAACCTACAACACGTATCACTTAATGCACACGGCGGGGACGCCGTGTGGAGCGGTGGTTGTTTTTTAGAACCCCCAAGAAATCCTAGCACATGGAGAAAGCGGGATTTCCGTTAGTGAAACCCCGCTTTTCTTCTTTTCCGAAGATTACGTTTGATGTTGATGAACTCCATCTCGAGGAAATAAAATCACTTCCGTGGAAGCATCCCATCACCGAGTGGCGCGAGTTGGGAATCAAGCATCTCGAAATCAAACGCGGCATCGGAAGACATCCTGTCATCTTCATCGAAATCGGAAACCATAATTACGTCATCAAAGAACTTGGGTACGATGTTGCACTGCGAGAAGTGAATAACTACAAGCAAATGCTTGGCAAAGGAATTCACACACTCATTCCGGTCGGGTGTGTTGCGCGGGAAGAGGCTCCCTTGCAAGTTTCTACACAAGTCGGCGAACAATACGAACGGAATATTGCCGGGCATACCGTCACGCTTCTCGTTGATCGCGTCCTTCCCGATTCACAACTCTATCGCCGTGCATTCACGTTTGAAAACAGGAAACGTATTTGGGATGCGATTGTGGATTTGTTTGTCGAAATGCATTCGAACGGAGTGTATTGGGGTGATGCGTCGCTGTATAACACGCTTATCAAATTCATCAAGTTGGATGTTCCGTTCATCGGAAAGAAGACGCAACTCAAAGCAATTCTTGCCGATGCGGAAACAGTGGAAGTGCGCTACACTCTCAGCGATTCTATGCGCTACGCGGATGTGAATTTCTTTTTTGAATCAATGGAATGGATTAATGAAGACCTTCGTTCCGAAGGAATACTTCGTGATGAATTTTCTACCGAGATGGATAAAGTTTATGTCCGGGAAAACTATGAACGGTTATATGAAGTCGCTCAGCGAAGCAAAGCGTTCGAGCAGACAAGTTCGCTTAACATGAAGCAGGTGCTTGGAACTGTTCGTGAAGCCGTGTATCTCGACACACTACAGAAACATATCGAAGAACATAAATGGTATCTCAGCGAACAGAAGCGGAGCGAGATCCGCTTCTCCGACGCATCACAGGATTGGCTGTCCAACATTTTTATTCCGATGTGCGAGTTGTTCAAAGCGGAAGGTGTGGTTGATGTCTTCCCCGGAAAAACTGCTTCTGATTTGTATGTGGAAATCATGACGCACAAATATTATCTTAGTCAAAAGAAGCAATCCGATGTCGGAATGATTCTCGCAATGCGGAACTATGCGAAACAATTCGGCACGAAGAAACCGCCGCGCGGGTTCTGGCAACGCGTGTCGCGAAAGATGTTGAAGATTCTGGGTGTGCGGGAACAATTGTTGTTGAATGTTAGATTTAATACCGAAGTGTAATCAGTTATTGCAACGCGTTTTTCACTGACGATGGTTACATCATTCCCGTCGGGTCAACATCAACAGAAATAATGACTGATTTACTTTTGCCCTGCGATGTGTTCCGGTATTCGTGGAGTGTGCTTGTAACTGCGTGGTGAACATCGTGACCGTTTGGGTCGGTGGATTTGTGCGCTTTCAAAATCAAATGCCAACGGAAATAGGATTTTAGTTTCGGCAGAGCGGCAGGCGATGGACCAAGCACGGCAAACTTGTGACTGTACTTTTTCAGAATTGCACGGAATGCATCGGCAATATTCATCACCAATTCTTCGTGCTTCCCCTTGAATTCAATCAGCATCAACCGGGAGTACGGCGGATAGGAAAGTTCCTCGCGCGATTTCAGTTCTTCATCATAAAACGACCGAAAATCATGAAGCAACACATGGCGCAAACACTCATGTTCCGGATGCGAAGTTTGAATGACTACTTCGCCCGCAAGCACGCCTCTGCCGGAGCGACCTGCAACTTGCGTGAGCAATTGAAATGTCCGCTCGGCAGAACGGAAATCGGGAAGTAACATTTGTGTATCTGCGGAAATTACGCCGACGAGTGTAACGCGGGAAAAATCCAACCCTTTGGCGACCATTTGTGTTCCAAGCAAGATGTCCGCTTCGCCTTCGCCGAATTTTCTCAGCATCTCTTCGTGCGAACCTATGCGCGTGGTCGTGTCCAAATCCATTCGAATGAGTTTCGCTTTGGCAAACAACGATTTCAATTCCTGCTCGACCCGCTGAGTGCCAAAACCGCGGTACGAAATCTCCGTACTGTCGCATTGCGGACAAACATCGGGCGGTTGCTCGACCGAGCCGCAGTAATGACAGCGTAAATGTTTTTTGGTGATATGATATGTGAGCGAGATGTTACAGTTCTTGCAAATCAGAACAAACCCACAATCAGGACATTCGATGTACGGCGCGAAGCCGCGACGATTTTGCAGCAGAATGATTCCCTCTTTCTTCGCCAAACGGTTTTCAATTTTTTCTTTCAGAATATCAGAAATCGAATTGCTCTCGAACTTTTTGTTTTCTTCTTTCGCTTTGACTGCATCGGCTTGATACGCGGCTTTGCGCTGTTCACGGAACTCGGACAGTTTTCTTTTCCGTTCGATAAGCATGTCAACAATTTCAATCGGTGGAAGTTTTGCATCATCAACTCGTTCGGGAAGTTCGAGCAGGGTGTATCTTCCGTTCACTGCGTTGTTGTACGATTCAAACGAAGGCGTTGCAGAGCCAAGCACAACCACCGCGTTGCTGTGCAGTGCGCGCATGATTGCGACATCCCGCCCGTGATATCGAGGCGTCTTATCATATTGTTTGAATGATGGTTCATGCTCTTCGTCCACAACAATCAACCCGATATTTTTTAACGGAGCGAACAATGCCGAGCGTGGTCCGATAACGATGGAATATTTTCCTTCACGCGTCAGCCGCCATGCATCGTAACGTTCTCCGTGCGACATTCTGCTGTGCATCGTTGCCACCCTATCCCCAAAATGAAACCGGAATCGTTGAACAATTTGCGGTGTTAATGCGATTTCCGGTACAAGCACGATTGCCGTTTTTCCACGACTCAACACATCGCGTATCGCTTCGATATAGACCTGTGTTTTGCCGCTTCCTGTTACTCCGTGCAAGAGAAACGTGTGAAATGCATTCTTTTCAACTTCCGTACGGATAGTATCAAGCGCTTGTTGTTGCCGCTGATTCAACACAACATTCTGCGCGCCGAGTGCGGCTTCGTACGATTCAAACTCGTGCTTCCGTTCGACTTCATGCTTAGCAAGCGTGAGAAGGTTTTTCTTTTTCAGCGTAGCAAGTGTTGATGAAGAAACCCGTGTGAGTTTCAAAAACTGATTGAGCGACGGTTGCTCGTCCTTTTTCCAATCAAGCAAAGCACGAACGACGGCAACCTGTTTTGCTAATTTCTTTTCTGTCTTGTTTGATTCAACTTCACCGAGCCATGCCTGCCACCTCGATTTGTCTTCTTCCGTTCTTTGAATGAATTGTTCTAACTTCGGTTTCATCTTTATCGCGTGTGTTTCTTCTTCGATGGTGATGAACCCTTTTCGGGAAAGTTCATTCAACTGCGGCGAGATACTTTTCAACTCCAACTTCTTTTCAATCTGCTGAACCGTTTGTGGAGATTCTCTTGTCAATTCTCTGATGATTGCCGCCTGTTTCGGCGCGGCAAATAACTCCGATAAAATAACTTGAAGATTACCCTGTAAGAGTTTGATAATTCTTTTCCCAACCTTCAGCGCGCCCGGAACAAGAACGGTTTTCAACACTTCACCCAACGGGGCGAAATAATACTCGGCAATCCAACGCGTCAACATCAGCATTTCATCCGAGAGAATTGGTTCGGCATCAAGCACATCGGTAACCGTTTTTAAATTTGGAACCGGCGGTTGAGCGAGTGTTTCGACAACAAGACCGGTAAGTTTTCGTCGTCCGAACGGAACGGTGACGCGCATTCCCCTTCGCAACGAGGGTTGCAACTCAGGTGGCACGTAATACGCGAACAGTTTATCCACCGCCACGGGGATTGCTACGTTCACATACGCAGGATATGTTCCGGCTATTTCAATTGACATAGTGTTTCATTCGACACAATGAAAATGTCGGGAAAAAAGGAGGGAGAAACAAAAATGTGTAAAACGAAATGTATTTTGTCCACGCGCTATTGGTCGAGATGTCTCGACCTACAATTGAATATCCTCTTGAGCAATTCTTAACAATTCATTCGTCGTTTTCCAGTTTCGTGTTGTTGCGGTGACCTGTAATTTATTCTCAAAGAAATTATTATTCAACTTGGAATTGCCGTAACTGATTGGACAGTAAAGATAAACTTCTTTCCCTTTGATGGCGAATCTGTCCGGTGCAAAATTATATTCTCCTGTCTTTTCTAACTTGTCTTTGGTGGGAGTAACTGACAAATACGTAATGTAAAGTCTCTCGGTGTCAATGTTCTTTTCTTTTAAAAACGGATTATTCTTGATTACCGCCTGCATTTCTTTCATCGTTCTGATGATGACAGGAACTTCAAACCCAAATTTCTTAAAAATCTTTTCTTCTATTTTTTTCGAGAGGATGTTTGCATCGGACACTTCGCTTGAAAATACAACATTACCACTCTGTATGTATGTTGTAACGTTTTGAAACTGTATTTCCTCATAGAGCGCTTTGAGTTCATTCATCGGAACACGTTTTTGTCCGCTTACATTAATTCCGCGAAGCATTGCTATAAATACTCTCATTGTATCAAACCGTTGCTAAATATGTATAGGCAAAATAAAGTTGATTGTTTCATAAATTTTCTGTTCTCAATGTACTCAACAGCAATTTTATAATCAAGCATAACTCTATACTTGTTCATAAGACACCCGGGCAAACTTATCCTCATTAAACCAAAACATGAAATCAGAATGATGAAATATCACATCTCTTTATATGAAACTAGTCGTTTCATTCAAACTCTTTTTACTTCTTTTCTTCACTTCTTTAATCATAAATTTTTCCTGAAGAACTTCTACAGAATATCCAAACGGTTCCATCAGTGTGGATGCGGCATCAAGAACTAATTCAATATATTTTTCCGGGTCGTATCCGTCCTCGAAGGCGTAGAGTGCGAGCGGTTTTGCTTTCTCCGGCTTTTTCTTCCCCGTGTGGTCGAGAATGATGTAATCTATCGCCTCGCCAGCAGAGAGATGAACGCCCGCTTCCTCAAGCAGTTTCGTTACAACTGCGCTGATGCTGTTATTTACATACTCATCCGCTTCTCTACGAATGTGTCTCCGGAGAACTAGTTCCATCGGATTGGCTTTGCCACTACGAAGCACTCCGACATATTCTTCAACTATACTAAAAAGCGAAGGAAGCATTGCCTGAATTTCTGCTACCGAGTTTGCCAATGACATACTCTCAAGCATCCGGTGTTGCATTGCTTTGATAAATTTGCACGTATCTCTTCGTCGTGATTCGATGCCGCGTAATTTTATTTCATCATTTCTGTATGTTCCGACATATCTGTTTGCCGTTGCAATCTTTTCATCTATTTTTGAGGATGGAAAGAGAATCCATTTGTACATTCCCTCCAACGAAATATCAATGCCGACACGCGTTGCAATTTCAGTGCACAACTGTTCGTAATCCTGTTCGGTTGCACCCGACTTCTTCAGCCACATACAATCTATGATGCCATGAAGAAGTTCGTAGCCGCGCTCTTCAGCAATTTCTTTTGCTGTCAGAATCGCATCCCGCGAAAACGCGTTGACGGATTCGTGCGCTTCGATCCTGCCGAAACGTGCATTCTTGTACCCCAAATATCCGAAACAACAGACGAGCATCCACTTCAACGCGCTCTGTCTGCTGTCGTACAATGCAAAGAGCCGTTCATCTTTATTCTTAAATTCTTTTTTCTTCTGCTTGTAGTACGAGCGTCTCGCGACAACAGAACGGAGTGTTGCCGGTACAATTCCTTCTCTCTTTTCACAGATTCTGTAATCCAATTCAGGAACGATGTTGACTGTCCGTGAATCGGCACAGCACCGGCAGTTCACGGTCTCGGGAGAGATATTATTATTCACCATGATGGAGGGATACATTGAAACAAAATCAAGTTCGGCAATATCTTCGTGGAAGCCGGGCGGCGGTTGAAATATCAATCCGCCGCGATCGGCAAGCAAGAGCGTCGCCGCGGATTTGAAATCTTCCGGCTCGCGTTTCTTTGATGGAATAAGATACTTGTTCTTGTATGCCCACGAAAGTTGAAGCGAAGATAATCCCGTTCCGATACTTGCACGCGCCTGATGCTGTGGACACAGTTGTGTAATGCGCGTAAGTTCAAATAATCCGTCAAGATGAGATTCTGCCAGAGTGAACGAGTTGTCGGCATCAAGATGCCAGCGACCGCGCAACTCGAACGCTCCATCCTTGTGAACAACTTTCCCGTACTGAAAATAACTTGATTCTTTTGATACCTGATACGACGCCTGAAGATCGCGATTCAGCAACAAGGGAACGCGACATTCTTTTGCTTGTGATGCAATCATCGGCATCAGGGTTGCATCACCGTAGTCAGTGAGAATGATATCCGGGTCGTATCTCAAAAGATGCTTATTCAACGACATGAGAACTTCCATCGGAGTTTCCTGTTCGAGTACATACGAATGACCCTCGTACGAAATTTCAAATTGGACGAAGCGTTGATATTTCGGAGGAAGAAATGCGTTCGCATTACGGAGTCGCATGATAGAAAGCGGAGGCACGGTGTACTCAAACGCTTCACGTGAATCGTGTAATATCCAATCTACAAGTTCGTTCTGCTCGTTGATAAAAAAGTCGCCGAACGCAAGCGGGAAGAGTTCGGTTTCATAAAGAAAGAGTTGAGAAGGAATCATGTCGGAGTTAAAGAACGCAAAATGCGGAAAGAACTTCTCGAAAAACCAGACCGCCTCACGAAAACGTACGGCATCGTGGACATGAATCTGTAAAACATCAAGAAGTTCGTTTGAGAATAATTCGCGCCGGGTTTCATTCGTGAATGTGACGTTTACCGGACAGCGTTTCGCCAGCGTACTTGCCTGTTGTCTGTCAGACTCAGAAGGTGAAAGGAAAAATGATGGCTCAAACTTTTTTACGCATCGGACTTTTTCTCCGTTTTGGTCTATCAGCCAAAGAACAACACCGTTCGAGTACGGGTAAACATCAAACAGCCAGCCCGCGATTGTTCTCTTCATGGGTCAATTTTTCTTGCAATTGCAGAACGTGCTGTTCGAGAAACTTGATCTGTTTGTGCTGTTCAAGCGCTATGGAAACAATGATACTCTCGAACGGTATGGTCCGCATCGCGTAAAAATTTTCCGCCAAATGTTTTTTGGCAGCGCGGAACATGTCGTCAAATACCCGTTGGTCCTGTTTCCGTAAACCTCGCCGGTATTTAGACCATGAGGAAATTTCACTATCAATAATGTTGGTAAATGTCGGGACGGTTCTGCCCATTCGTTACAACTCCTTTTGTTTGATGTTGTTCAAGAAAAAGTTTTGGCTGTTGATCTTCGTTCATCACAGCATGATAGACATTGTCCACGTTCTGTTTCAACTGTGCAAACAATTGATTCCGCTCTTTGGGAAGTATTTTCCAATCGTTACAAGCAAGAAGAAGTGAATGTCCGCTTCGGTTCATTTCCTGAAACTGCACAAGCAGGCGATTCAACATTTGCTGAACTTCACGCAACGGCGCCTGTTCATCATAAAATGTATCGAGCAAACCGAAAATCATTCCGAATGTAGCATCGTGGCTCTTGAAGAACGCCGGCAAACGGTTGGCAATTACCGCCTCCATCTGATAACAGGTAAACCCGCGCGAGACAAAAATGCGCTGAAGAAATTCGTCGGGAACGCCCCCGCGTTCCCGTGCGAACCGTGTTATAAAATGCACATCAAAGCGATTACATCCATCAACTACGGCAACGGTTACATTTTTACTCAACAAGAGCGAAGCGAAGTAAAGTGATAGTTTGAAAATAGCCGACTCTCCATATAACAAAAATGTTTTTCCTGCCGGAGCTGTGAATGATTGATAAAAATGTTCCGGAGTAATCGGCAATACCTTTGAACCGCGTCCATACGTGTTCAGCGCGAACGGGTTTGTCCTACCATTGTCCGATGTTTTTATTTCGCGTTGCATGACTACGCCGCTTTTTCTGTAAACAATGAATACTCTGTGTTGCTTACGGCGCTAATTTGTTTCAGCGATGGATATGCCTCTATTAAGTTATTCGGGACAAGCACGCGCTGTTTATGGCTGGCAAGAAATTGTAATTGGAGAGCGTTTGCGGCGGCATGCGCTCTCGGTTCGTTTTGGAAAAAGAAAAATATTTTCTTCACCTGCGACTTGACGCGTTGTACAAGATAGAATAGATGTTCAATTTCTTTTTGTGAATAACAATACGCCTGTTCAACACTCTCGCTTGAATCATTCATCGTATGATGCCGATGCGGATTTCTTCCCTGCAATCGAAAATACGCTGCGCCATCCCATCCAAGACAAAGAAACGGAATATGATTTTTCACCTGCGAACGGTCAACATTTACCATATGCATTCTGTTTTCCTGAAAGAAATTATACATCATCGGATTGTTCCACGAGTTATGACGCACCTCGACAAACATTCTGTATTGCTTGAAAATGCGGCTGAGTTGCATCAAATACGCCCGGCGCTCTTTAATATTTGTAAAGAGATACGGAAACTGAATCAACAACCCGCCCAACTTGCTGGCATTGGCAAGCGCATCCAACAAACGGCAAACGGTACGCACGTCGTC
>JACPVN010000224.1 GCA_016191715.1 Ignavibacteriota bacterium
CCATTCTTGTATCCTTCAGATTGTTGTAATTTTTGAATGATGCGAGAACGGAGTTCCGCCTTTACATTTGTAAAGAAGATATTATCCAGTTCATCCAGTAATGATGATTCATCATCACTTATTGATTGTTCAAAGAGTGCTTCTATCTCATCATCGGCTTCAAGAGTATCGCTTGCTACAGTATCAGTTACTTTCTCTTGTGCAAACGCGCCGTACGAACTCAAGAACAGCAGGAAGAAGCAGAATAGTTTACTCTTCATCATCAAACGAAAATAGTATTGTTGCCTGATGAGTCAAACCGAATTCCTGATGAGTGTAGAAAGCATAATCAACTTCGATCATCGAATAACGCACACCAATACCGGTCGAATACGAAGTCGGTTCATCAGATATTCCGGCACGAAATGCAACCGATTCGATGAGCCAATATTCAAAACCGAATCGTGGAGATGCCGGTTGTTTCATTTCTTTCACATAATCGAGCATGAGTGAAAGTTCTTGTATCGGGATATAAGAAACTCCTACCGAAAATGTTCTTGCAAGTTGCTCATCGTTTGCACCGATGCTCGGGGCGTTCACATTCGTCGCGGCAAGTCCGATTTTCACCTGATGATGAACGGAAATAAGAAATCCAACGTCAAATCCAACTACACCGGTCGAACCGTAGTTTCTCATATTGACATTTTGGTAATTGAGGTTTAATCCGAAACGAATTTCAGAAATCTTTTTTGAGTAACTCGCACTCAATGCAAGTTCGCGGTACAAATCAAATCCGTAATTCGTAATGCCAAGTCCGAAATTTCCGAAGTTTGTTGGAACCATTCCCGCAAGCGCACCGTTAGATAACTCGGAAAGTCCGAACGTTTGCGGTGAATAAAAGACAGAAACCTGAAGATGCTTTATGTCCGACAACCCCGCAGGATTGTAATAGATAGACCAGACATCGTCGGATAATCCAACAAACGCACCGCCAATCGCCCGCTGACGTGCGCCTACTTCACGTCGCTCAAAACCCGCAAATAAATCAAACGGTGAAAGCGAAAGTAGCACGAACAGAACTTCAATCAAAAACAGTATTCTCATAATTTTGCTTGACGATAGACCGTCATTTCGTTATATTATAAAAAAATTGGATTGACCATGAAAAATATAATTCTCCTTGTTGCATGTCTCGTCTGTTCCATTTTCCAGCTTACCGCGCAGGAAATCGAATGTGATGTTAAAATCAATGTCGAACAACTGACTGCTGAAGGGAGAGAAAATCTTTCTGACTTCATTCAACAAATCAAACAATACATTGAGGGATATAAATGGACCAAGGTTGACTTTGGTGATTTGAAAATCAAATGCAGTATGGAAATCTTTTTTCTCGGCGTCACTGAAAACAAACGATACACAGCACAGGCGTTTATCGGAAGTCAACGCCCGATTCACAAAACCGACCGCAACACCGCTACGATTCGAGTCCTGGATGACAAATGGGAATTTGAGTATGTCCGTTCTCAATCTTTGATACATGATGAGTTTCGGTTCGACCCGCTTTTGAGTTTCATTGATTTTTACATGTATGTAGTTCTCGGTCAGGATTTTGATTCATATAAAGTGTATGATGGAACAATTTATTTTGAAAAAGCAGTTGATATTGTTAACAAATCCCGCGGGAGCGGCGGTGGAAAAGGTTGGGAGTCAACTTCACAAACCATCTATTCCCGTGGACAATTCATAGACGAAATTCTCAATCCCAATTTTCGCGATATCCGAAAAGCATATTTCACTTACCACTATAACGGATTAGATTTACTTCAATCTAAACATGAAAAAGCACAAACTAATATTCTCACTGCACTGGAAAGTATAGGGAAACTTCGTGACAAAATCAACCAGCAAACATTGTTAATGAGATTATTTTTTGATACTAAATATCAGGAAATTGCAGAATCGTTTCTTGATTATTCCGATAGGTCTGTCTATGAAAAATTAGTGAAGATAGACCCTTCTCATCAGAATACGTATGAAGAATACGCGTACAAACCGAGATAGATTGTTCCCATTGAATGTGTTTATATCGGGTGACAACGCTTGCCGCCCGATGTTGCCCAAAAAGTCTGGATGGCGTAGCCACAGACTTTATATCTTCGTTTTTGATTTGGAAACGCAACCATGTCCCGAAGGGATGCCTTTGGCAAAAGTTGCGACTACAGTGAAATTAAAATTTTGAGACAACATCACGCTCGTAAAAGTCAAGCCCGATGATTCGGACTTTCATAAAAATCCTGTTTACAGGAGTTGAAGTGTCTAGCGTTTCTATTTATGGTAACGCTACAAAATATTTTGTACGATTCTATTGTTTCCTCTACATAACATCCTCTCTTTCTTTTTCTCAAACTCCTTATTCATGGATTCCTTTAACCAAACCAACAACGAAAACACTCACTTCGGTTTTTTTTGTAGATAGTCTGACCGGCTGGGTCGGTGGAAATAACGGAGTTGTTTTCAAGACATCTGATGGCGGTGATTCATGGATTCAACAAACTTCGGGTGCAGATTCTGCTATCCTTGAAATTTTCATGCTCAATTCTCAACTCGGATGGATGCTTTCACCGAAATCCCGTA
>JACPVN010000225.1 GCA_016191715.1 Ignavibacteriota bacterium
AAGGAAAAGAACGAAGAGATGATGAAAAGCGAAACAATGAGAATCTGTTTCATGAAAACCTTTCGTGATGGAGATGATAATGATGGAAAAAACTTGAAACAAGTACGAAAATGGGGAGAGAGACAACTTCCTGAGACCCAACCTGCTCGCAAGTTCACGTTTAGAAAGTTACTGTAATTGAAGATTCATCTTGTCCGACTAAATTTAGGACGGTTCTAAAAACACAAAACAATATCGAATATCGAACACCGAATGTCGAATTACGAAGTGGAAATTTACTTCAAAATTCATAATTCTCTGTTCGATATTCGATATTCGATATTCGTTGTTCATTATTCATTATGAGAACTACCCTTCAGTATGTGTTATCCAATTTCCTTCATCTGCTCTTCAAGGAATCGTTCCATTTCATTCTTCTTCGGCAGTTCAAGTTGGTATTTGGAGACGAAGAGCCTGTTGTCCATCCCCGCAAGCGCGTACTCTACAAGAGTGTGGTCTTTTTGTGTGCAAAGCAAAATGCCGACCGGAAGGTTGTCTCCCTCGCTCATCATGTTCTTGCGGTACCAGCTGACGTATGTGTTGAGTTGTCCGAGGTACTCGTGCTTGAATTCATCAACCTTCAATTCAATCAGCACGTGACATTTCAGCACACGGTGGTAGAACACCAAATCAACATAGCCCGGCTTTTTCCCCAGGAGAATCCGCTTCTGCCTCGCTTCGAAGCAGAAGCCGGGTCCGAGTTCAAGAAGGAAGTCGTGGAGTTTATCGTGGAGGGCATCTTCCAAATCCGATTCGCCCATGACTTCTTTGGATTTGATGCCGAGGAATTCGAACACATACGGGTCGCGGATTGCCAATTTCGGTTCGGCTGACTCAGCCCCTTTGCGGACAAGCGCCGCAAGTTTCTTCTTATTTTTTTGAAAACCCTGACCGCTCGTAATAGAGACTTGCAATTTGTCGTTTCAACTCCCGCACCGACCAGTTGCCGCGGAGACATTCGATTTCGTAGAAGGCGCGTTTGAGCGGTTTTTCAATCTCTATCAGTTCAGCGAAATGTGTAAACGAGAGTGAGTAACATAGTTTTCTTCCCGGAAGCGTTAATTGTGGAGTCTCCGCCTCCACAATCTTCGCAAGCGAACTTGTTACCACTGGCATTGAGACAACCGGTAACAACTCATTGCGGGAAAGGCGGTAAAGTAATTGTGGAGTCACTGCCTCCACAATCTGTGGATAGGTAAGATAGAATTGGCGATAGCGATACAACTCACGGCGGTCGCAACGGGGAAGGTTCAGATTTTTCAGAGTGTCTGCAAGTGAATCCATCAACCGTTCACCGTACTTAGCGCGGTCTATCCCTTTCCGTTCTCAGTAATCAAACGAACAGCATTCAGCTTAAACTCTTTATCATATTTTCTACGGTGTTGTTTTGGGTGTTCTTCCATGGCGGACCTTTCTTATTGAGGAAGATACTCTCTTTTCTCCGTGTCCGAAAATCTGGGGGAAGATCATTCAACCCCATCCCAGTTTAGGAATTGACCTGCTTAAGTAATTTCATATACTTTATCATAGTCGTTAGCACGTCTAATACGACGCCCTGTCACTTCAAACGCGAATAAAGCAAATATCAATGTAGCAATCACAGTCCCATATCCCGTGGATATTCGTGGGGCTCCATGAAGTTTCTCAAGAGCTAAGTACACCAATGAGAGATTCGAAAGTTGTATAAAAAAAGTTGCTTCACTGTGCATTTTACTAAGAATAAGTACTTGGCGTGAAGAATTCCCCAAAGACTTCTGAACTGTACGGAAGAACTCCTTTGGACGTTTTGCTAATGTAAGCATTACGTCTTCAATTATTTTTGTAATACGGGAAGAAATCGGTTGAGTAAGTAGGGCAACAAAGTAGCCTATTGCTACTAATATGACCATCTCTTCGAACGAAGGTGTATTAACATATCCAAGTATCCCAACTCGAACGCAGGCTGTGAATGCCGTACCTGGAATGATTCTAGCATAAAAATCATACCACAAGTCGGGGATTTTCAGTTCACTTTTGATTTCGGTACCCATTGTTGTTTCTTTTTTTATGTATCTATGAATAGGAGGCAAAGACAAAGAAAGTCTATGGTATAAAGCAATATCGTTGTTCCAACTATTTTCAGTTCGCTTTTCTTGACCTACTTTTTATTCACCGAATGAGATAGAGTTAACTTTGTTCATTGGAAAAACTGTTGTGCGATTATATTGCTGATCATAGAAAAAGAGATAATTCTTCGTGTTACCAATGTAATAGTGTAAGCTATCCGAATTAATAACTATGGAATCTATTACAAAAGAAGTTTTTGCAAATCGTTTTTTTTCCTTCACATTTTGTACATCAATCCGAGTATTATTGATCAAAGTGATTAAGATAATAATCACATAAAGCATTATGTTGAATGTGGAGGGATCTAATGTCTTTTGGTAGATAGTGTAATATTTCCTTTTACTTTCTAACAATAAGTATGCACATACTGACATCAAGTTGGGAGAGAAAAATGACCAAAGATGTGTGTAAATACTATCCGTGTGTTTTAAAAAATGCCAGATTAAAATGAATATCAAAATGGTGTTAAAAGGTATTAGAAATCCCCCAAACATTTTAAGGAAAACTGCAAACCGTTTCCAGAATTTCGGTTCAAGAGAAAAAGTTTCATGGAGATTTTTATTAGATTCCAACTCTGATTTGCTGCTTGTAGCTAAATCGAAAACAATCAAAAATGAAAACGCAATTGTCATGAATAGCAAATCGTTTAGAAAAGCAGATAGTATTTCGGTCAAATCAAGAAATGATGTGATTTGCAAGTTGAATGCGCTGTAGTAGATGGTAAGTTTTACTACCCCAAGGAAAATCAGAAAAGCCCCGCCATAAGGAGCTAACTCTTTCAATCTATTTGTCTCAATATGTAGCACGTGATGATTCTATTTTTCAAAATGTGTATTAATTCCCAAGATTGGGATACGATCGGACTGTTCTTTTTTGAGTAGATAGTTTTGTTCTCGCAGACATATTTTGTAATCAAATAGTCCGAACCTCAGAGACTGTAATAAGAATGTCAAGTTGTTCAAACATATCTTTTAGTCTCTCTTTGTAATTTTGGAAGAAGTGCTCGGTACTTGTATCATTCTCTGCAACAATTTCAATTTTTACAATTTGGTCATTGTATTGTACGCCTTTGTATAACCAAATGCCTCGAAGGGGTGCTTTCTCTGAACTCATAGTGATTCCTCCAAAGAGGGCAACAAGTTCTTTTTCAACCTGCTCAAATTTCTCTAACTCGATTATTCTTCCATCATTATACTGAAGCGGAAGAAAAATTGTGTACAGGTTCATGGGGTTCGTTATCGATATGCTTCGGGTTTCGGTAATTCGATTTTCGTCATATCAATTTTTTTGTAAGGTATTCCCTCAGTCTTCAAGACAGTAAGTTGTTCTTCGCTTGCAGAGTAAATGTTTGAAGGGAAGCATTTTGTCGGACTGTGAGTGAAGAGCAACCATAATGCCCGAGCGTTATATTCGTCTGGTACTTGAATGTATTCCATGGTAATCATCTGTAATAAAATTTATTCAAAGGTAAGACTTTTATGGTAAGATTGCAACACAATCCAAACAGTTCGTATCTTTCTTCCGTTTTTAGAGATGCTCGGAATTGTACTGACGGATATTTTCAATTTGTAATTGAAATCTCTCTTTGTATATTAAACAAGCCAATGTATAAAGCATCGAATATAGTACACATCTGGGTCAGATATATCGTTTTCTCGATGTATTTGATTTCTCTTGTTCTCGGAAGTGGCGTTCATCTTCACGGAGCAATGTTTGATGATGATGACTTTGTTCATGATGATGAGTTTGTTCTTCATGCTCATGATAGCATCGAATTATTTCAAACGCACGCTGACGATGCAACTCTGACTCTGAGTCAATCAACACATAGTCATTCTGTTGCTAAAGTTCATCTTCTTGCTTCGCTGACACGAATACAGAATCCGATTGTGTACTATGCAAGACTCATTGACATGGAATCTTGTTCAGATGTTTCGATGGAAACATGTAAACAACTCTACTTGCATAACTCCGACCCCTCGATTCTCCAAGGAATCACTCCCGACCTCGCAGGTCGCGCTCCTCCGATAGTCTAAGTCTTTTTACTTTCCGTGCATATTTTCCTGTTGATAAACTATCAACAAGGAAGAGATGTATTTTTATATCACCACAATTTTATCATCATGAAGATATTAGTATGAAACATCACGTTTTCATTTCCATCATCGCGGCTCTTCTTTTTGTTTCAGGATGCACACAACACGAAGAGTCATCAAAGCCCGTTGCCAACGGCGGCGGCTCCGTTACGCTCTGGACGAACAAGACAGAATTATTTATGGAATATCCTGCGCTCCTTGTTGAGAAAGAGGTGCGGTTCGCTGTCCATCTCACATGGATTTCAAATTTCAAAGCGGTAACCGAAGGGGAACTCACTCTCGAATTTACCTCGTCGGATGGCTCTCAATTTACCGCTTCGACAAACAGCCCGACATCGCCCGGAATATTTCGCCCAACAATAACATTCAATCAAGCGGGTACATTTCACCTGACCATGGTTTTGAGTGGCGCTGAAACGGATACACTTGAGATTGAGAATTTACAAGTATATTCTTCTGAATCTGACATACCGGAGGAAGCAGAAAATTCATCGGGCGAAGCACTCATCACCTATTTGAAAGAACAGCAATGGAAAACCGATTTCCGTACCGAGACTGTTCGGCAGGAACGAATCAGCAATACCATTCATGCCGCAGGTGAAATTGTTCCGAAACTCAATGCGGAAGCAATTGTCGCCGCGCCGTTTACCGGATACATTCCTGCGGAAAAGAATCTCCGGTTGCCTGTCCCGGGCTCACAGATTGAGAGAGGAACGATCCTCGCGCTCATGATGCCCTCGGCAGAAACTCCCGGAGGGAACGAGGATTTCGCATCGCGCTTTACCGATGCAGAAACAGAGCGGGACCTTGCAAAGCGTGAGTTGGAACGAGCAAAGAAATTATATGCTATCCAAGGTTTATCTGAAAAGGAGTTGCAGGAAGCCGAGTCTGAATTTCGTCGTGCGGTTGCCACGTACAACACTCTGAGCGGTTACATTCAAACGAAGAATGATTCATCCTTGTTTTCACTTGCAGATGGGTTTCAACTGATTGCTCCAATTTCAGGAACGATTTCAGAGTTTTCTATCGTGCCCGGAAAGCAAGTGAACGCCGGCGAGCCGCTGTTCCGCATCATTGATACAAAAGAAGTGTGGGTACGAGTCAACGTTCCCGTTACCGATATTGGAAAAGTCTCGCATCCCCAAAAAGCGTGGATGCAGATTTCCGGTGTAGAGGAACCGCTTTCAATTGATGAACAGAACGGGAAATTAATTTCTGTCGGAAATGTTGTGGAGGAAATGACGCGAACCGTTCCGGTAATTTTTCAGGTGAACAACTTCCTGAACAAACTTCGTATCGGTATGATTGGTGAGGTACACATTTCAACCGGGAACGAACGTGATGCTCTTGTCGTACCTGAATCTTCTCTCATAGAGGAAGAAGGACGATACAGCGTTTATGTTCATGTGGAAGGAGAAGCGTTTGCAAAGCGGGAAGTTCAACTTGGCGCGAAGGAAGCGGACCGGGTCGAAATTATCAGTGGAATTCTGGAAGGTGAACGAGTTGTAACGGTCGGTGCATATCAGGTACGACTTGCATCGCTTTCATCACAGCTTCCCGCACACGGACACGCGCATTAAAAAAGAGAGAGAAGAATATGCTCGATAGAATCATAAAAGCATCACTGAAAAACAGACTCCTCGTCATCATCGCGGGAGTTGCGCTTCTTGTTGTCGGTGCGTTCACCATTACACAAATTCCTGTTGACGTTTTTCCCGACCTCACTGCGCCAACGGTCGTCATTCTCACCGAGGCGCATGGAATGGCAACGGAAGAAGTAGAGACGATGGTAACGTTTCCCATCGAAACTGCGGCGAACGGCGCTACGGGAGTGCGACGAGTTCGCTCCTCCTCGGCGATGGGTATTTCGATTATCTGGGTAGAGTTTGATTGGGGAACGGATATTTTTATTGCCCGCCAAATCGTCAATGAAAAGCTTCAACTCATCAGCAGTCAATTACCGACAGGCGTCTCTGCTCCTGTTCTCGCTCCGATTTCTTCAATCATGGGAGAGATTATGCTCATCAGTATTGCAAGCGATAACCATTCACAACTTGATGTACGCACGGTTGCTGATTGGACAATTCGGAAACGGTTGCTTGCAGTTCCGGGTGTGTCGCAAGTCGTTCCGATTGGCGGCGGAAGAAAACAATATCAGGTTCTTGTTGATCCTGATAAATTGCTCTCCTACAATGTGTCGGTGGAGGATGTGTTACATGCAGTCGAAGAATCGAATGCAAACTCTTCCGGCGGTGTCTTCATGGAGAAAGGACAAGAGTATTTGATTCGCGGATTAGGGCGCGTCTATTCGGTAGAAGACATTGGCATATCGGTCGTTACAGTGAGAAACAATGTTCCCATCCTCGTCAGAGATGTTGCAGAAGTAAAGATTGATGCCGCAACGAAAATCGGTGATGGCTCGGTGAATGCAAAACCTGCTGTTGTAATTTCCATTCAGAAACAGCCGGGGGCAAATACACTTGAACTAACGGAACGTATCGAAGAAACTCTGTCGGAGATTCAAAAAACACTTCCCGAAGGAATGAATATCAACACACACATCTTCCGTCAGTCGGATTTCATTCAGATTGCCATCAACAATATCCTTGTCGCACTCCGCGACGGAGCGATTCTTGTCATCATCATTCTTATCCTGTTTCTTGGCAATGTGCGGACAACGTTCATCTCGTTAACAGCAATGCCGCTCTCTCTCATCTTTGCTATTTTTGTGATGAAGTTCTTTGATATTACTATCAATACAATGACACTTGGCGGAATGGCGATTGCGATTGGCGCGATTGTGGATGACGCAATCATTGATGTCGAAAATGTGTTCAGGCGATTGAAAGAGAATGCAAAGAAAGAGGAGAGTGAACGCCACCTTACGTTCGACGTTATCTTCGATGCTTCGCGTGAGATACGTTCATCCATCGTGAATGCCACACTCATTATCATCGTTGTTTTTTTGCCGCTCTTTTTCCTGAGTGGAGTTGAAGGGCGGTTGCTCGCGCCGCTTGGGATTGCCTACATCGCCTCCATCGGTGCATCGCTGATTGTCGCGTTAACGATTACACCCGCACTCTGTTTCTACTTGTTGCCGCGTGCGAAGTTCATGGCGAAAGATGGGGATAGTACTGTGGTGAGTGTGTTGAAACGAATGTATTTGAAAACGCTCAATCGGGTTCTTGCAAAACCAACGGCAATACTTCTCGGGGCTACAATAGCATTGGTTGCTGCCATAGCGATTCTGCCGTTTCTCGGTCGGGCATTTTTACCCGAGTTCAACGAAGGCTCACTTACCATCAGCGTTGT
>JACPVN010000202.1 GCA_016191715.1 Ignavibacteriota bacterium
AGGAACATTACTCGATGTTCTTATCGCACAGGCAAACTATACGAACGCATTGAGTAACAAGGTCAATGCAGTCATCGGATATTTACTCTCGAAGAAGCAAGTGGAATTCGCACTCGGAACGATAAGTCAATAACGGAATTATAAAAGGTAGCACTATGGCAAACGGAAAAAAATCAAAGAAAAAAATCATCATCTTCTCCATCATGGGCGCTGTGTTGATTGGACTCGCGCTCTTTGTTCTGCTCGGCACGAAGAAGGAGACAGTTGTAACAATTCAAACGGAAAAAGTTCAGCACCGGACAATAACGCAGTCAGTAACGGCGACAGGAAAGATTTATCCTGAAGTTCAGGTTATCATCACGCCGGAAGTAAGCGGAGAAATTATCGCACTTCCTGTGAAAGAAGGAAACCGTGTTCAGCGCGGCGACCTTCTCATGAAAATCAAACCGGATATTTATCTTGCAATGCGTGACCAGGCGTCATCGGGATTGGCTTCTGCCAAAGCGAGTTTGACGAAAAGTCAATCCGACTACAAACGTTCACAAGAGTTATTTAATAAAGGTTTGATCTCAAGTGCGGAACTTGAACAGGTGAACACTGCTCTTGAAGTAGCAAAGGCACAATATGATCAGGCAGATGCTGAAGTGAAACGGGCAACGGAAAATCTTTCGAAGACAACAATCTATTCTCCGATGGAAGGAACGGTCAGTCAATTAAAAGTCGAACTTGGAGAACGTGTTCTCGGAACAAGTCAGTTCCAGGGAACGACTGTCATGACAGTCGCCGACCTTTCTTTTATGGAAGCGCGTGTTGATGTTGGTGAGAATGATATTGTGTTGATTTCCGTCGGCGATACGGCGCGTGTTGAAGTAGACGCGTTTCAGGAACGGAAACTGACCGGCGTTGTGTATGAAATCGGAAACTCGGCGAAGACTTCAGGGCTCGGCACTCAACAGGAAGTGACAAACTTCGAAGTGAGAATCCGGATTCTTGATAAGGATGTAATACTCCGTCCGGGTATGTCCATGACGGCAACAATCGAAACAGAGACGAAGCAAGATGTTATTTGTGTTCCGGTTCAGAGTGTCACAACTCGTTCACCGAATAAAGATAAAGGAAAGGATGGCGGACAGCCGGAATCGAACGAGAGCGACGAGATGGCGGCGAACGATTCTAAAATCAAACAAAAAACCGAGAAGCCAAAGGAAGTTGTATTTGTTGTGGACAACGGTGAAGTGAAAATGGTGGAAGTGAAACGCGGCATCGCTGATGATTCCTACACGGAAATCGTCGCAGGGTTGAAAGAAGGTCGTGAAGTCGTTTCGGGGAGTTACAAAGCCATCAACCGTGAACTGGAAGATGGGACAAAAGTAAAAGTCGAAAACGAAAAGAAGAAGAAACCTGAAACTACGGCTTCCAACTAAAAAGAGAGAAGAATACATCAATGAATAATTCGGTTGTTATCAATCTTCAACAGATAAAGAAAAGTTACGACATGGGGGGAGCTGAACAAGTGCAGGCGCTTCGCGGTGTCTCGCTTGCGATTCATAAAAACGAATACGTCGCGATTATGGGACCTTCGGGTTCCGGCAAGTCAACACTGATGAACATCATTGGTTGTCTTGATACGCCTTCGTCAGGATTGTATGAGTTCAACGGAGTGAATGTGAGCGAGATGAATGATAATTCTCTTGCCCGTGTTCGGAACAAAGAAATCGGTTTTGTGTTTCAGACATTCAATCTCCTTGCCCGTTCTGATTCGTTGCATAATGTTGAACTGCCGCTTATCTATGGCGGTGTCTCTTCATCACTGAGAAAGAAAATGGCGCACAACGCGTTAAGTCAGGTCGGACTTGGCGACCGTGTTCATCATAAACCGAACGAACTTTCCGGAGGGCAACGTCAACGCGTTGCAATTGCCCGCGCACTTGTGAACAGACCATCCATTTTGCTGGCGGATGAACCGACGGGTAACCTCGATTCAATAACCGGTGATGAAATTATGATTTTGTTTGAAGAACTTCATGCACAAGGGAACACGATTATTCTTGTAACGCATGAAGAATACATTGCTGAACATGCGCATCGCATCATCCGTATCCGTGACGGCGTCATTGCAAGTGATGAGACTGTTGCGAATAGGAAAATGCTCAGTCCAACGTTAGCATAACTCCCATGCATTTCTGGTTTGAAGTAAAAGAAGGATTGGTGATTGCGTTCAGGGCAATCCGCGCAAATAAAATGCGTTCCGTACTGACGACGCTTGGCATCATCATCGGAATCGTTTCAGTGACATTGATGGCAACGGCAATCGAAGGAGTGAACCGCGCGTTTGAAAACAGCGCTTCTGCCTTTGGTTCGAAAGTTCTCTATATTCAGAAATTTCCATGGGTTGGCGGCGATGACTGGTGGAAATACAGAAACAGAAAAGAATTGAAACCGGAAATGTCGAACTACATCGAACGGCACGCGACGCTGATTGATGCTGTTGCGCCTGATGTGACAACCTCGAAAGATGCAACCTATGGAACGCGCTCGATGCTCGGTGCGTGGGTAACGGGAACGACAGATGCGTATCAGCAAGCATCCGGTACAACCATTATGGAAGGAAGATTTTTCTCGGAAGATGAATCGGACGGCGGACGACCGGTGTGTGCAATTGGTGCGAACGTTGCAGAGACATTGTTTCCGGCTGTTGACCCTATCGGACAGAACATCAAAGTAGCGGGGTATCCTTACAAAGTTGTTGCCGTATTTGAAAAACAGGGCGGAATGTTCGGAGAGTTCACCTCGGATAACAGAATTTACATTCCTATCAAATCATTTATGGACCATTTCGGTTCGCGTCACGATGTAACGTTGAATGTGAAAGTCGCCAAAGAGGCAGACGCTGAAGATGCAAAAGAAGAACTGCGCGGCATCATGAGAAAAGCCCGCCGTCTCACGCCCGTACAGGAAGATGATTTCAATATCAACGAACAGGAACTTCTCATGCAGGTGTTCGGAACGATTACCGGAGTTATAGCCGGAGTTGGATTTTTCATAACCGGATTATCCCTCTTCGTCGGCGGGATCGGAATTATGAATATTATGTTTGTTTCGGTTACGGAACGAACCAAAGAAATCGGAATCCGAAAAGCCATCGGTGCGCGAAGACGAACAATTCTTTTTCAATTTTTAGTTGAGTCGGCAATTATTTGTTTGATTGGCGGTATCATCG
>JACPVN010000203.1 GCA_016191715.1 Ignavibacteriota bacterium
CATTGCAAAGAATAATTCTGTCAGTGTCATTGAATGTAACCTGCGCGCTTCGCGAAGTTTTCCGTTCGTCTCAAAAGTTCTCAAGCTGAACTTCATCGAACTTGCAACGAAGGCAATTATGGGCGAGCCGATTTACGCTGTTGATAAATCCGTATTTGATTTGAATTATGTCGGAGTGAAAGCGCCACAGTTTTCCTTTACGCGGCTCGATGGCGCCGACCCGGTAACCGGAGTGGAAATGACTTCGACCGGTGAAGTTGCCTGTCTCGGTGATACGTTTGATGAAGCATATTTGAAAGCGTTGATTTCCGTCGGCTTCCGGCTTCCGATTCGGAGCGTGTTTCTTTCCACCGGTTCAATTGAATCGAAAGCGGAGTTGCTCGATTCGGTTCGAATACTTTCGCAGATGGGAATTCGGCTCTATGCAACGCAAGGCACAGCGCGCTTTTTGAAATCAAACAACATTCAAACCGAAGTGTTGTATTGGCCCTTAGACAAACATCAACCGAACGCGGTAGAATATCTTCAACAAGGGAAAATTGATTTGGTCATCAATCTCACGAAAACACTGCACAAAGATGAACTGAACAACGACTACATCATCCGCCGCACCGCCGTTGACCACAACGTTATGTTGATTACGAACAGGCAAATTGCGATGCGGTTTGTAGAAGCGCTTGCACGAACAAATCTTGAGGATTTGCAGGTGAAGAGTTGGAGGGAATATTAGTTTCTTTGTTGACGATTGACGGTTGGCGGTTAGCAGGTTGTCAGTTTGTCTTCGTTGCTCTTTTATTAACAATTGACAATTCACCGTACACCATTGACAATTTCTGAATTATGATTGCTGATGGTCGGTTTGTTAGTTGACGGTTTGAGGTTTCTGGTTTCTTCCTTCAGTTGTTGATTACGCTGGTTTTTGTTACTTTGATTTAGAAAAACGATGAACAACTACAAAAATAAATAAGGAAGGTTCACCATGCCGGCAGTAGCAACCAGACAGAGAGAATTTCTCGCGGGACTTCGTCAGCGGGTACAACGCACTCCTGCGTCGAAGCGTCGTTACATTTACGACGATTTCCTGAAATTTCCGGATGACGGAATTATTTATGAAATCATTGAAGGAGAATTACACATGTCGCCATCACCGTTTTTTCATCATCAGCAAGTTCATGCTGTTTTGTTCAATCTTTTATTTAACTATGTTGAACGTCATCAACTTGGTGTTGTTGTTTCCGCTCCAATGGATATTGTTTTCGGCATGACGAATATAGTGGAACCGGATATTATCTTTATCTCGAATGAACGGAAAGAAATTATCGCGAAGCGCATTATCGGCGCGCCGGATTTGCTTGTGGAAATTATTTCTGAAAATACCGAAGGACGGGACAGGGTAATGAAGAAAGCGCTCTACGAAAAATTCGGAGTAACGGAGTACTGGATTGTTGACCCGGATGAAGAAACGGTTGACCAGTTCATTCTGAAGAAAAACAAATACGTCTGGAAAGGGTCGTTCGATGGTGCGGGAACAATTCGCTCTCAGGCGGTGAAAGGTTTTTCCATCAAAGTGAAAAAGTTATTCACTTAACTCAAGTTGACCGTTTCTTCCATTAGGTGCCTTGAAACCGTTGTGCCAAGGGCATCCCATTGGGAAAACGGTTTCAAATTTTTGAGAGTGTGCTATTAACCCCAGACTTAAGTCTGGGGTTTAAGGAAAAAAAATGATTTAATAACCGCTTTAGCGGTTTGATGAATCAAACGGTCAACTTGAGTCACTTAAACAACATTACCTCTTGTTTGACAAATGTTCTCTGCTCGTTGTATTATTGTTTCAGAGATTGAATATCAAGATCCGATATATCCCGCGCACAATGAATGAGAGCAAGAATAAAAACGTCATCTTGTTTAATCTGGTAAATGAGTCGGTATGAATAAATAAACAACTCCCTGATAGTTGAGTTGCCAACCTCAGGAACAACTCTTCCGCGTTGCGGAAACAACCTCAGGGTTTCCGAAAGATCCAGAATATCATCGGTAACTTTCTGAGCGTAGTAAGAAGAATCACCGGTAATATAATCATGAACCCCTTTCAAATCCGATTTTGCCGGGATTGTCCATCTCACCATGATTCTTTTTCTGTTCTCAATGCCGCAACCGAAATAGTTTCTCCCCGTGCAACCGCTTCTTTTCCTTTCCGGATTTTATCAAGGACATATAAACGGTACATGACATCATCAACCGTAGCAGTTTCGGGCAAGTGAGTTATTGCTTCGATCGCTTCTTTTTTGAATGTTTCTACAAGCATATAGTTTGACTATTATTTTATAATTGTTCGGGATTAATGTATCACTTCTTTTGTAAAAAAGAAAAGCCACACTTTCAAAGAACAAGAATTACAAGGTGAACGGTTGTTGGCATAAACAGAAAAAGTACATTTTCACCCGGGTGTTCCAAAAACTGAGGATGCCATTCCGACGACCAGTGTACTGGGAGGAATCTCCGTTTTCAATGAGATTAGATATTCCTCACCCCACCGAAGGCGGGGATTCGGAATGACAGTTTTCGTGTTTTTAGAATCACCCATCAGTGAGTAAGTCGTTTTCATCTCGACCATGTAAGCGAAATACATTTCGTCCTGCAATTTATCCAGCGCCTGCCGCACTTTCATCAATATTTCAGAAATGGAATACGGTTTCATGATAGAATCCTTTGCACCAACCCGCTGAATATCCTCCGAGAGTTTTGTATCAAGATAGCCGCTGGAGATAATCACCTTTACTTCCGGGTTGATGGCTTTCAAGGCGGTGATAAGTTCAATCCCGGAAAGTTTCGGCATCCCGACATCGGAAATAACAAGAGAAATATTTTTTTGATGACGCGCGTACAGCGAGAGCGCCTCAGCGCCGTCCTGCGCGCTGAGAACTGTAAAGCCCTGTCCGCTCAGTAATTGTTCCAGCAATGTTCTCAACAGTTCTTCATCTTCCGCGACAAGAATCGTTTCCGTTCCCTGCATAAACACCGGAACGATCTGTGGCTTCGGTTCCATCATAATTGGTTCCGCATGATAGGAAGGAAAGTACAAATGGAAGGTCGTACCCTTGCCGACTTCACTTTCGACGCGGATAAATCCATGGTGATTTTCTACAATTCCATAGACACTCGCGAGTCCGAGACCTGTTCCTTTCCCGATTTCTTTTGTGGTGAAAAACGGCTCGAATATCCGGGTCTGTGTTTCTTTATCCATCCCGATTCCGGTATCGGAAACTGAAAGATGAATGTAAGCCATCACCGTTGCTTTGGGAATTCTCTGTCTCAGAGTTTCTCCTGCCACAACTTCGGTTACAATCTCTAACGTTCCGCCCGTTGGCATTGCATCTCGTGCGTTGACACAGAGATTCACCAACACCTGATGCAGTTGCGATGAATCAGCATGGATGTGTGGCAACGTTGCATCGGTCTTGGTTGTGATAGTTATGGCTTTCGGCAGTGTTTCACTCAGGAGTTTCCGCACTTCAAGCACGGTATCATTCAGTTGAACCGGCTCAAAACGCGCCTCCGTCTTTCGAGCAAACGTGAGCAACTGTTTCACCAGCGATGCGCCGCGTTGTGATGCTTTGTTAATTGCCTGAAGACGTTTGACGATCTGTTCCGCATCGCCGGGATTTCGTTCGAGCAAGGAGGCATGTCCCATGATAATTCCAAGAATATTATTAAAGTCATGAGCAATTCCTCCGGCGAGCGTTCCGATGCTTTCCATCTTCTGGGCTTGACGAAGTTGATTCTCCATATTCTTTCGTGCGGTAATATCGGTGAACACGACAACGACGCCGACAATTGTTTCTCCCTCACGAATCGGTGTGCTGGTATATTCGACCGGAAATGAAGTTCCGTCTTTTCTCCAGAACACTTCATCGGTGGTATTATTGATGATTCCCACTCTCATC
>JACPVN010000204.1 GCA_016191715.1 Ignavibacteriota bacterium
CACTCTGATTCTTTTACAAGTCCCGTTGTTTCATATTTGAAAGTCTTTGCAACATTGAATCCAAGTCTCGGACCGAGAAAGAAATAGAGAGGATATTCAAACGGAGAAATTCTCAGGCTCGGTTCGAGCGAGAGATAATTCATCGAAGTAGAAAGTTTATGCGTGATGAGCGATGTGTCGGTCATATCATCGAAGGAACCGCCGCGCCCATCGAAGCCGAGCGTTACCATTCCGCCCCATACCGGGTCGGGGCGATATTCGAGTAGCGGAGCAATCCACAGTCCGACTCCTGATGCGCTTTTGAATGGCTTGGAAAATTGCAACGACGCATCGTTGTTGAGTTTCATAATGTCGGTGCTGTGCATGTTGAAGTTCGCGCCCAAGCCCGCTCCGAACCACCACTCAGGCATCAAGCGTTGGTCCTGTGCATTCAATGAAATGCCGGTTAAAAGAAGAAGCACTACAACAAGCAAGTTCTTCGACAAAGTATTGTACATAGTAAAAAGATTTCCTTTCATCATTATCGTTCAAGTTTAAATACAAAAGTTACTTTGCCGACCTGAGTTTTTTGCTCAAACTGCGCCGGCAACGGGTCAAAACGCCATGTTTGCAACGCGCTGATGGCTTCACGCTCCAACAATTCATCACTCTTTCGAACCGGTATAACGTTGATAACCGAGCCATCAGGCAGTACGGAAAACTGTAAGAACACGGGCAATTCTTTGTCTGTTCCTTCGGGATATTCCGGGACTCGTCCGCTTAACAACTTCCGTGAGTTTACGCCGCCCCAATCTATTGAATATCCCGTAGATTTCCCAATGCCACCGCCTGTTCCTGTTCCCGAACCGGAACGTTTCCGCGACTTACTTTTTGACGTAAGAACGTTGTCAGTAGTTACACGTTTTTCCTTCTCAATTTTCTTTTTCGGGACGGGCAAACTTACATCCGATGAACTTGTCATCTTCGGGAGTTCGGTCTTCGCTTTCTCAGTTTCCGTTTTTGCTTTCGCCGCTTTCGGTTCATTCTCCGGTGCGAACATCGGATTATTTCCTGAGCCGCCGCCGATGCCGCCCCAGTCAAGCTCCACGAGATTTTCCTTTGGAGGAGTCCACGAGCTAATGAACAACATTGCTACAAAAAGAATTGCATGAAACACAACACTGCAAAACGCCGCGATGATTTTCCTGCGACGGTCTTCCGCAAAATATGGAGAACTTACACTCAACGGTTTTCGCTTGCTTCTTCTGTTGCGATGAAAAGTTTTGTCGCTCCGGTAGATTTCGCGATGTCGAGAATATCAATCACATCCTGAAGCTGAAGTCCTTTGTCTGCACGGACAACGATTTGTTGCTGCGGGTCTTTTCGGATGAGTTCTGCAAGTTTGTTGACTAATTGATTTTTTGTTACGTGGTCGCCGTTGAGATATAGCTTTTTATCCTGAGCAATGGAAAGACTAATCGTTTTCTGAATCGGCGGCTGACCTGCCTGTGCTTTCGGAAGCGTCACATTCATACCGCGCGTATTCGCAAACGAGAACGTCAGAAGAAAGAAAATCAGGAGTTGCATCACGACATCGGTCAGCGAGGAAAAGTTGAACGTGTCGAGATATTTGTGTTGGCTTGTCGAGGTGAAGTTCATTCCTGTTCCTTCTTTGATTGTTCGACAGTGTATGGTTGATTTCCGTTGACAAAGATACATTCTTCCAACGTATCGAGCGCGTCACGACCGACCCGTTCAAGCGAAGCGGAGATTCCGTGAATGGAAGAGAGAAATAAATTATATATCCACGCGGCAGGAATTCCGACAACAAGACCGAACACGGTGGTGATGAGCGCTTCCCAAATTCCGTCTGCAAGGTCAACGGGTGAAGGTTGTCCACTCACCGCGGCGACCGCCTGAAACGCGGAAATCAATCCGGTAACCGTTCCGAGAAATCCGAGCATCGGCGCGATGCCTCCGATGGATGCAAGAATTCCGAGATGCCGTTCGAGCGTCGTAATTTCTTCGCGTCCCTGGTCTTCCATCGCTTGCCGGACGCGGCTTGGCCCATGGCTGATTTTTTCCAAACCCGCCGCGACTATTCTGCTTGCCGGAGTATTTTCCTTGATGCAAAAATCACGCGCCTTCTGTATGTTCTTTCCTTCGAGAAACACGCGCAGTTTAATATGGAATTGTGCTGAGGAAGGTTTCGCCGAGCGAATAGTCAACCATCGTTCGATAATAATATAGAGCCCGATGATGGAAAGCAACAGAATCGGGTGCATGACAAGACCACCCTTGATGTACATTTCTACAAGATTCATTCTTCTCTGATGAGTATGTTCAGAATATCAACTATAAAGTTTGTGTGTTTGTTCCTTCGTCGTAAAGAGTCATTGCGAATCCTGCTTTAGCAGGGTGAAGCAATCCCACGTCTGAAAGAAACTCAACGTGAGGGATTGCTTCGTCATTCGCTCTTCGAGCGGAATCCTCACAATGACAGTGAGTGATTCGAAGGCACAATCGGGTACAAAGATACGAAGATTTTAGAGAAAGAAACATATTGGATAATATTTTCATCGTCACTTACGAAGAACAGACAACAAAGTCATCGAATTCCATTCGCCTGAAAATCTCCTTATTTTTTGTTGATATTTCCCGATGTTCAAGAAACTTATTTATATCTATCGCATTTATATGAGCCGTTAATCTCAGCCACTCTTCCTCCACCGGATGCATTTTCTTGTCAGAGAGCGCTAATGAGAAGCCGTCTTTAATAAATTTAATTGCTAATTCTTTTGACGAAAACACAGGAACTGAATCTATAATATATTTATTCTCAAGGATTTCCAAGATAGCATTTAGACAAAATTTTTCTTCAAAACCCAATATCTTACCGAGACGTTTCATCATAAAAACCTCCGGGTCAGAGATAATTCGGTCTTTTCTTATGAGCAGAAGCAATCCCTTAAAGTATTCACTTCCGTCTTTAATGTTAATTTTCATATTTTTTGTGTTCCAAATAAGGAAAAATTTCTTTGTGAGGAGCAAAGCAACAAATTATTCACTCAATTTATTCGGTTTTCGATTATAGCATCGCTTTGCTACGCTCACAAAGAATTTCGTTCATTGAATCTTTATCGTATCGCGTTGTTATTCTCATTGCTATTCAAGGTACTCTCATCATCATCTTTTTCTTGTGGAGTCCTAATGACTTTAATAAGAAATTTGATGGCAAAGTACGAGATATAAGCCCAGGCTAACAACATAACGATAAGTGCTGATGTAGTCATATAACAATTCTCTGTTATATTAAAATGTGGTGTGGACTTTTATTACCAGGACAACAATGCCTAATAAAATGACTATCAAAAGCACAGCAAGCCGCGTGGGAAATCCCTCGTATTGTTCCGCATCCGATGGTTTAGAAGAGATATTCTTTTCCATGGTAGTTTCCTTTCAAAAAAAATGAAATAATACCAAGCATCCTTAGTTGGACGTTGGTTTGAAACAACTACACAATAGTGTAGCAAGGTAAATTATATGGAAACTACGCTACCGGCGGGTCGCGAGGTTTAGAGGGGAAAGAGAGAGGTTGAAGATTGTTTGGAAGCAGAATCTCATGTTCAACGAAGATAGCTTCTGTAACCGTAGAGAATTCGAAGGTTGCAAGTAACGCTTCTGACGGGACATGAATTTTTGCAGATGAGGTAATTTGACTTTTGGATGTCCAATACGGACGAAGGTCAAGTGAGTTCGATTCACTTTCTTTTGTTCCCAAGCATTTCGTGTAGGTCGTACTGTACAATACTTTTTTTACGGCAATATATTGACCGCAAAAGACTGCCGCGATATAAACAACGAGCAGTAGAAGTATTACACTATATTGAACAACTTTTTTCACGAGCGAAAGTTAAAGAATATTTCAATAAGATACAAGAAAAATCAGTTCAGAGAATACTTTTCCCAAACGCCGACTGCACCAACTCTACGGCAAACTCGGCGGATTGGTTACGGTTGTCCAATATCGGATTGACTTCAACCAGTTCCAACGAGGTCATCTTTCCGGAGTCGGCTATCATTTCCATGATGAGATGCGCTTCACGGTAATCGAGTCCGCCTTTTACCGGCGTTCCGACTCCCGGCGCGTACACGGGGTCAACGCTGTCAAGGTCGAAACTGACATGAAGATAATCCACATCGGAAATTTTTTGAAATGCTTTTTTCATGACGCGATGAATTCCATGTTTGTCAATTTCTCCCATCGTAAACAAGTTAAGTCCGTTCTTGGAAAGAGAGTCGCTTTCTTTTCTGTCAATGCTTCGCAAACCGATGATGGCAACGTTCTGCGGCTCGACTTTTCTAAACGAACCGCCAACGCCGAGCAATTCTTTCGGTCCGAGACCACAACAGACGGCAAGCGGCATTCCGTGAATGTTTCCCGACGGCGATGTTTCCGGCGTGTTGAAATCTCCGTGAGCATCAATCCACAGCACGCCAACTTTTTTCTTCTGTTTATGCGCGTGTGCCGCAACGCCGCCGATGGTTCCGATAGCAATGGAGTGGTCGCCGCCAAGTACAAGCGGAAATTTCTGCTTGTTCATCGAACGTTCGACTTTCTTTGCAAGCAATTTCATTACACGGCTGATTTCGGGAAGATACTTTGCGCGTTCATCTTTGATGCGTTGCTCTTCCTGCGTTTTGATTGTTAAGTCGCCTTCGTCGGTGACGGAGTAACCGAGTTCCTGCAAACGTTGGTCAAGTCCCGCGTAGCGAATCGCCGATGGCCCCATGTCCACGCCGCGTCTTCCTTGTCCCAAATCCATCGGGACGCCGATGATGTGTATTGATTTCATCAATGCAAAATTAAAAATTCAAAAGGAAAAAGTAAAAAATTATTTTAGATAAATCATCTTGCGAGACTGCGTGTACGTTTGGTTGTTACCAACAGCATTGAGACGATACACATAGACACCGCTTGGAAGATTTTCTGCGTTGAACGGAACCGAATATTCTCCTGCCGGTTTTTGTTCATTCAAAAGAGTGGCAACCTCTTGCCCAAATGAATTGTAGATTTTCAGAGTGACAAAACTACCGGTGGATAGTTGATACTGAATAACCGTACTTGGGTTGAATGGATTGGGATAGTTATGTTGTAAAATCATAAAAGTTGGATGAGTTTCCGAGATTTCATCTACACCAGTTACTTCGCCGAACAACTTGCCATTCACTAGTGCGCCTTTAAGTTCGATTGGTGTTACGTTGGGATTGGGATAAACATATTTTATTATCCCAACACTATCTACTACAGTCTGATAAAATCTATCTCCTTCAAGGTCAATAGCAAAACGCCAGTATCTGAGCGAATGGAAAGTAAAAAATGTATCTATCCCAGCTTCAACTAATATAATTCGGGTTAAGCCTTCGTGAGAAAATCTGTACGTTGCGATAGTGTCTCCCGGTGAACGGGAAAAATCATACCACAATTTTTTATCAAGGAAAACAGAATCTCCGGCTTGGCGTAAATAAGCATAATACCGATAAACGCCTTCGCTTTGTTCTTGAATAAAATAACTGAATCCATCCCCAAGAACTGTATCACCAATTATTGTTGCTTTAATGAAATTGTATTCCCAATAATCCCCATTATTGAGTGGAAAAACAACCGGTTGTGTGAAAGAATAAAACTTGATAATCAATGTAATTACAAACACAAACAATAATCTTCTCATAGTGATCTCCTTTATGTAATTCTTTATTAGTTTTAAGTCAATTTTCAAGTTAAGAGATATTTAATCCCCAATCCGAAATCATCAATTATCATACATCATCTTCAACAACTTCGTCAGCGTCTCTTTCATCTCTTTTCGGTGAACAACCAAATCAACAAAGCCGTGTTCGAGTTGGAACTCGGAGCGTTGAAATCCTTCGGGCAAATCTTTTCCTGTCGCTTGCTTGATGACACGGGGACCTGCAAAGCCAATCAGCGCGCCCGGCTCGGCAACATTGATATCGCCGAGCATCGCGTAGCTTGCGGTTGTCCCGCCTGTTGTCGGGTCCGTCATCATGGAAATGTAGGGGATGCCCGCTTCATGAAGTTGCGCAAGTTTCGCGCTCGTCTTTGCAAGTTGCATCAGCGAGAGTGCGGCTTCCATCATACGCGCGCCGCCGCTTGATGAAACAATGATAAGCGGTTTCTTCTCCTTCAATGCACGGTCGGTTGCGCGGGCAATTTTCTCGCCCACCACCGAGCCCATGCTTCCGCCGATGAAACTGAAATCCATAATTGCGACTACGAGTTCGATGCCGTTCATCGTTCCGGTTCCGGTGCGTACGGCATCGTTCAGTTCCGTCTTGCGGATTGCGTCTTTGATGCGGTCTTTATATTTCTTCGTGTCGGTAAATTCGAGCGGGTCGGTGGAGCGCATTTTCTTGTCCATCTCCTTGAACGAGTTCTCGTCGAGCAGGACATTGATGTACTCCTTGCTTCCGATGCGGAAATGGTAGTTGCATTTCAAACAGACAAACGATTGCTGTTCGAGTTGCTTGCGGTGAATAATTTCGCCGCACCCGTCGCACTTTGTCCACAAACCGTCGGGGACTTCCTTGCGCGGGTATTCGGGCGTTTCAATACTTTTCTTTGAGCGTCTAAACCAAGCCATGTTCTTATGTTAAATTTTTGTCTGTGCAGTCGTAAAGAATTCCTTTACGTACATCGGCTCGAGCGAAGCAAGTTCGGCAACGATTCCTTGTGCCAACAACTTTTCGCCAATGAGTCCGACTGCGGCAGAGCGGCATTTCTGCTGTTCAGCCGGCAGAAAGATACAACGCTCAATGTTTGACTCCAAATGTTCAAGATGCGCCCTGAATTTTGTTGACGCATCGCCCAAAATAAATACTTTTTTATGCTCAGGAAGCAATTCCACAATCTTCTCAACAGAAATCGCCCCCACAGGACGAACTTCTACAAGTTCGCTTCCTTTTCGTTGATAGAGTGCAACGTATGCTTCGGCTCGTCGGGCATCGAGCATTGGCAAAACAAAATCATTTTCCTGTGCGAAGTTATCACTCAAAACATTCCAAGCCAATGCCTGAAGAGTCAGAACGGGAACGAGCGGTTTGTTCCACGCATAGCACAATCCTTTTGCCACACTCAAACCAATACGGAGTCCGGTGAAGGAGCCGGGACCAACCGAAATTGCAACAGCATCGGGAATAACACGTGTAACCACTTTGGTGATTGGTGATTGGTGATTGGTGAGTAGTGAGTTGCCTGTAGTCAGTAACTCGTCAATCAGCGAAAGGAGTTTTTCTGAATGAACATGCGGTTCGTTCAACGATAATTCTGAAATAATTTTTCCATTGGAGACGAGCGCGGCGGCGCAGACATTGGTTGCAGTTTCGATTGCAAGTATCATCGTGTTGTTCTGTCATTTATTCTATTGATGGAAATTTCCCGTTCATTTTCCGTTTCTCCGAGTCGGAAGTGAACGTCGTATCGTTTCTGAGGGAGAAGTCCATCCGCTTTCTCCGCCCACTCAATCAAACAAATGGCGTCACTGTTCGTGTACTCTTCAAAGCCGAGTTCATACAATTCATCGAGCGAGTTGATGCGGTACAAATCGAAATGATAGATAAGTGTATTACCGGAGTTGTACATGTTGATGATGGTAAACGTCGGACTTGCAACATGTTCTCGCACACCAAGCGCTTCACAAATTCCCTTGATGAACCGCGTCTTCCCCGAAC
>JACPVN010000205.1 GCA_016191715.1 Ignavibacteriota bacterium
AACCGTTTGTCTTTCTCCACGCTTGACAAACTCACATCGTCCACTTTGAACGGCGGATTAGCAAGCACGTAGTCGAACGCGCCGAAACTATTGTGGGGGTCGTCATAATACGTATTGGCTTTTTTCACAACGCCGCGCAAGCCGTTCACGGCGAGGTTCATCTTCGCAAGGTTGACGGTTTCCAGCGTCTTCTCCAGTCCGTACACGAAAACACTGCTGTCCGCATCTTTGAGTTCCTTACGATGCTCTTCAATGAAGTGAGCCGACTGCACAAACATGCCGCCCGACCCGCAGGCTGGGTCGAATACCTTACCTCCATGCGGCTCAATTATTTCGACCATCAGCCGCACTACAGAGCGAGGCGTGAAGAACTCGCCTCCTTTTGAGCCTTCGCCTCGTGCGAACTCAGCGAGGAAGTATTCGTAAATCTGTCCGAACAGGTCTCCTGTAAAGTCCGCGGGGATGTTGGAAAAATTCTTGAGCAGTTCATTGGGGATGGTTTTGGTCTTTTCGTCCCGCGTCAGCCGGAAGTATTCGTCCTTCGGCAGAACACCCTCGAGTTCGGGTTTATACTCTTCAATGGATTTCATCGCGGCTTTAAGCGCTTTCGCTATATCCTTTTCCTCAGGAAGATTGAGCAGGTAATCGTAGCGGGCATGATCGGGAAGATAAAACCCGCACTTCTCGATAGCGATTTCTGAAATCTTTTTCTCCCGTCTGGTTCCTTTGAGTTTCTGATATTCGGAAAGAATTTCCGCCTCATGGCGGCGGTAATTATTATCGGCAAATTTAAGAAAGATCAATCCCAGCACCGGCGTGGAATATTCGCTGGATTTGAGATCGGAGTTTGCGCGGAGGTTATCGGCAGCGCTCCAGAGGTCGGTTTCAAGTTGTTTGAGTTGTTCTTTAGTCATTCAGAATATGGCTGTTTCGTTTTGTCGCGCCTAAGTTACAAAAACCACAGGAGAAGTCAAATCATAAACCGTAAGTGCCACGCACTTTTCCTTGAAGAGCAAGTAATTATTCAAACCACACTACTACGTTCAAAGGTAAGTGCGTGGCACTTTCCCTGTTACACCAACCCCTTTTCCAGCGCCACCCGCACCGCCATTGCCCGCGAGTGAACGTGAAGTTTCTTGTAAATATTTTTGATGTGCGTCTTTACCGTGTGCGGACTGAGAAAGAATTTTTCGGCGAGCGTGGTGTAGGTTTCACCGCGTACCAATCCTTCCAGCAGTTCATGTTCACGTGATGTGAGGGAAAATTCTGTCGGGTCGTCGGATTCATCAATGTGGATTCTCTTCGGCGGTTCTTTTGCAGTTTTCTTTCGGAGAAGCGTCAGCACTTTTTGCGCGATGGTAGGAGACATCGGCGCGCCACCGTTGTGCAACTCGCGCACACCGTTCATTATCTCGTCGAACGATTCATCCTTCAAAAAATATCCGGACGCGCCCGCCTGCACCGACTGAAACACTTTCTCACTGTTTTCAAACACAGTGAGCATGAGTATTTCAATCTCCGGCAATAACTCTTTCAGAATAATCGTTGTTTCGATGCCGGACATTTTCGGTAATTCGATGTCCATCAAAACGATATGCGGAAGTTTGCTCGGTGCCATACGTCGCAAGCCCTCAATCGCTGCTTCGCCTGTCGCGTAGTCGGCAACAAGGTGAATCTCAGGATAGAACGTGAACTGTTGGCGAAAATTTTTCCGCAATGATGAGTTGTCTTCTACAAGCGCTACGCGAATTTCCATTGTGTCCTCAAGTTAGCAGATTGCTTCAGTTACACAATACCCCATTCGTGGTATTTTCTCCGGACAACAGAAAAATGTCTTTATTCATCATTCAGAGTTCGTAATTCGTGATTGATAAATGTTGAATGCAGAATGTCGAATAATCAATGATGGGTAGTTCTAAAAACTTCAATTGAAAATGTTTTACCACTATGAACACAAAGATATACACAAAGTAGCAAAAAGAAAATAGAGTTTTTGGAACTACCCATACTATGTTCTATTCGTTTCGTAACGCTGCCACCGGGTCAACACGTGCGGCGCGGGATGCAGGAAAATATCCTGCAAGAAGACTGACGACGACTCCAATCGAAAGCGCGATCATAATCAACCAAAGCGGAAGCGCGAATAAATCAATCGGAGGGATTCCTTCGTCCTTCATGTAACTTTGTGCAACGGCGGAGACAACGCGAGTAATTCCCCAGCCGAACGCAATGCCTGCCGCAGAGCCGAGAACCCCGATGACACCCGATTCGACCAGAAACAATGAACGGATTTCACGCTCGTCCGCCCCGAGCGACTTTAGAATTCCGATTTCTTTCCTCCGTTCGTTCACCGACATGAACATCGTGTTGACGATTCCGAGCGAAGCGGTGACAAGCGCAATTAAACCGATGACACCGAGAGCCAAATCAAAATAAAAAAATGCGCGCTGAATTTCTTCAAACTCTGCCGCAAAGCTGAATGTTCTGAATCCCATCGCTTCTATCGAATCACTGAGAGTTTTGTACGTGATTTTCGGGTCGAAGTCAATTGTCAACTTTGGAAATGTTTTTTCTTCGACATTTTCCGATTCTGTGAATAATGTCCCGCTACTCATCGCCGAGAATAGTTCTGCCGGATTTCCTCCCAAGCCGCCGGTACTGAATCGCGTTGCCGTGACAAAGGGGATGATAACCGGTTCAATATTCAATCGGTGTCCGCGTGTTGGTTCGCGAACTCCACAAATTGTCAGCGTGTCGCTTA
>JACPVN010000190.1 GCA_016191715.1 Ignavibacteriota bacterium
ATTCAGGAGATTGTGAGTGCTTGCACCATCCCTTAGGGACTTCATCCCGTCCTGATACATGATGGACGGGATTAATGACTTCTTAATCAGTTCACTTTCTCCAACTAGGTACCTGTACCTAACAAAATGAGTACTATTCCCTATGGATTCTTCGCTGTCTTATTGCTAACTTTGCTCGCGATGAGTATTCTCAAAGAAAAATACTTATGTGAAAGCAACCTTCCACTCAGTATAAAAATCCACAGGAATACTTTGAGAAGACTCATCATTCATTTCTTCATCCCTGACTTATTTATTATCTAAAGGAATAAACCATGATTATTTATTCAACGCAAATTAAGAAACAATGGACATTGTGCATCATACTTTTTGCATTGTCTATTCTGACTGCGATACCTTTTTCTGAGGTGTCAAGTCAAACGTTACTTGCCTCCTACCCGCTCCTGTCGAATGCACAGGATGCAACCGGACACTACGGAAACATGATATTAGCCGGTAGTCCACCACTTGATATCAGTAATGGGGTTTGTATCAATGGAGTATATGGAAATTATAGCGCACAAACTCCGGACATAACCACACTCACTCCTACAGACTTCAACGTCAAAATTGATTTCAGCATAACGCAATACGGAATTGATGGCGCTCCCGTCCTCATGGGAGGTAGGAGTTATCGGTGGATTGGCATTTACGTTGGTAGTACCGGAAGAATGGGAGTGAAATATAATAACAGTTACTGGGTCTGGTCAACCACAACAGTAAATAGAGGAGAATGGCATTCCGCGATAGTTTCCTATGTTGGCGGAACGGTACAACTCTTCCTTGATGGGAATAAGATTCTCAGCAGTGTGATTGGGTCTTTAACCACCGCAAGTAATTATAATTTTACAACGACTGATTACAGCAACGGACGCGTGTTGAATGGCTGTATCCGTAATCTGCAAATCTATAATGGTAATGTAAATATCAATTCATACACGCTTTCGGTGAATGCATCGGACGGCTCGATAACGAAAAATCCAGACCTCGCAGAGTACGATGCGGGTAGCACTGTTCTCGTTTCTCAAACTCCTGATCGGGGATATGTTTTTACCGGATGGAGCGGCGATGCTACGGGGACGGACAATCCGCTCACGGTTATCATGAATGCAAACAAAACCATTCAAGCCAATTATGAAGTTGACCCGGAGTTTGAAATTGCATATCGAACAGCAGAATACGAAAAATGGGCGACGGCAGTTGACCAGAAAGGGAAGTTAAAATCCGTCAAACGGAAAGCAGACAAAGTATATTTTGCGTTCGAGCTTGTCACTGATACTACCGGTATTCTCGCGCTCGATTTCGGAGTACTCTCGACAGGAACAATTATACGAAAGGGAACCATAGATACATTTGGAGTTTTTACTAACGTGAAGAAATACAAAGATACGTTGCCGACCATATCCGGTGAGACTCTGAAAGTAGAAGGAATCGGCGCGCAGGGAAAAATACTCAAAGCGAAATATGCGTGGGGACCCAAGGGCAAATCAACGTTGGTGACAGTCTATACGACGAACGCAATCGGGTATCCGATGCCGAACCTCCATAATGTTGGTGAAGAGTTATTTCCTCTGAAGAACATTCCAAGCGGATACTATTCAAAGACGAATCCTTTGATTGTCGGAATTCCGCACGGAGCGAAAGGAGCGAATTCGGTGACACACAAAGCATATCAGGATGTGCAGAAATCTATGGTAAAAGTTGTGAAGAAGAATAATGCGCTTCATGCGGATTCGCTTGCTGTGCGTTGCCTTGATTCTCTTGATGGAAAGAAAAAGAAACCGATGGACAAACAACAAAAATCACTTCCGCCCGATAAGCATAACAGCAAATTATTTGCTGAAGTGTTGACACTGAAGTTGAACGTAGCGGCAAGTTTAACAGAAAAATTCCCTTCCGGAATCGGACAGTTGACGTTTAATGACTTGGATTTTCCTGATAATATTTTCAACGGATTGCTCGTGGATTCAATTGTTATGATAGCAGATTCGATGCTTTCCTGTCTTTCCGTTACAACGCTTCCGACAGCGACACTTGGAGAATTGTACCCAACGGTGAAATTGATAAACGAAGCATTCGCCGGTACAACGATTGACACCATTAGTTTTGTCAGCCAAACGAAGTTGACAGGGGTGAGAACGTTGTTCGATGTGGAGTACTTGCATCCGACAGCAGGTATCATCCCTCGTATTGTACAAAACTTTGCCGGTATTGAAAACGATGTACCTGTGGAATTTGCTTTGTATCAGACCTACCCGAACCCGTTCAATCCTTCAACGAATTTCGGATTTCGGATTGCTAATTTCGGATTGGTGTCGTTGAAGATTTACAATATGCTCGGACAGGAAGTAACCACACTATTAAATCGGGAAGAGATGGATGGGGGAGAATATGAAGTGCCGTTCGAAGCAGTGAATCTCCCGAGCGGAGTCTATTTTTATCGTATCAAGGTCGAGTCGGTCAATGATGAAGGAACAAAACAAACATTCACCGAAGTCAAGCGTATGCTGCTTCTTAAATGACATCGGTGAATATGATGGGATGAGATGTGGCTCGTAAAGCGTAATCAAATCCCTCAATGAAGAAGCCGGTTCTTGAAAAGGAATCGGCTTCTTTCTTGTTGTTATGTCTGACAACGAACCATTCAAAATTAGGTACAAGTACCTAACAATATGAGAACAATTCCCTATGGATTCCCGTCTCCTTTCTCGTTACCTTTCCTGTGAAAAATGTTCCTGAAGCAAACCGAAGAAGAAATGATGAAAGTACTGGTCGTTGACGACAGTGAAAAAATGAGGGGAATAATAAAAATGTACCTGAATGGTTTTGCTGACGAGATTATCGAGTGTGAAGACGGAGCGGAAGCGATTGCGCTCTATGAGAAAACACTCCCCGACATTGTGTGTATGGACATCGTAATGAAACGTCTCGACGGTATCTCGGCTACGCAAAGAATAATAAAAATGCATCCTGATGCATGTATCATTATCGTCAGTCAGTATGATGACATGTCGTTTCGCGAATCTGCCCGCCGCGCCGGTGCATACGGCTACGTGCTGAAAGATAATCTCTCGGCGCTGTTACAACTGATGAACGCACCAAACAGGATGGCTCACAATTATAAGGGAGTTGAGAAATGAGGTGTCATTGCGAGGGCGCTTTAGCGACTGAAGCAATCCCCTGTCGTCAGTTACAAACAATCAGGGGATTGCTTCACCCCGCTGAAGCGAGATTCGCAATGACTCCAGATCTACAAAGAGTGTTACTAAATTTTTCTATAACCAATTATTAACAACAACGAAAGGAAATCTGTCATGAAGCAGATTGCAACTCTCATAGTATTCATCATGATTCTGTTCTGCGTGAGCGTGCAGAGTCTGTTTGCGCAAAGCCCGACATTTTCCGTGCAGGGCGTATTACGCGACCCGAACGGACGCTCGGTAACCGACGCAACGTATTCGATTACATTCAAACTGTATGAAGTAGATATGGGCGGGAGTCACATCTGGACAGAAACGCAACCAAGTGTCCCGGTATCGCATGGTGTGTTTGTCGCAGAGTTGGGTTCCGTAACTGCTCTGCCGGCAATTGACGCGACGAAAACATATTACTTAGGATTTACCGTAGCAGGCGGAACAGAACTAACGCCGCGTGTGGAGTTGACAAAAACACTCGCTACAATTACAACGCTCTCTCTTACGGGCGAAAGCAACGTTATGCCATCCTCCGGCAATGTTGGTATTGGGACAAAAACACCGGCAAGCAAACTCTCCGTTGATGGAGATGTGGATGTGAGCGGAAGCCGTTTGCATGTTGGAACGGACGGCAATATCGGTATTGGAACCACTACACCTTCCGAGAAATTTGAGATAAACGGAAACGCCAAAGTCAACCAAAGTCTTACTGTCGGTACTGATATTACGATGAACGGACAACTCGGTATCGGAACGAACGCTCCGGCAAGCAAGTTCTCCGTTGTTGGAGATGTGGATGTGAGCGGAAGCCGTTTGCATGTCGGAACGGATGGCAACATCGGTATTGGTACAGCAACTCCTCAGTACAAACTTGATGTAAATGGTCAAATGAAAGCACAACAATATTTTGATGATGATGTTAACTATTATGCCAATTTAAATTCAGGAGGCAGACTTGGAGGAACATGGCAATTTGATAATAAGATTGGCATTGGGACAGCAACACCGAACTCACCATTAGAAGTGAACGGCGATCTCCGTATCACTTCCGGCTCGACAGGGAAATTATATTTTGCCGATGGTTCTTCTCTTAGCTCGGCAAATTTAGGTACTTCTGCTTCGAGTTTGAGCAACCCTGCCGACGCGCCGATTACTGCTGATGGCGACGGGAATGGCTCCGGCAGTATTGTGTTGAACACCGGCTCTACCGAAAGAATGAGGATTGCGAACAACGGCAATGTCGGTATCGGCACGACCTCGCCGGGAGCCAAATTAGCAATTGGCTCAAGTAATATATCGGATGAGGGCGCTCTCTCTATTCATGGAGATAAACTATTTCTTACAACGCCACAAAATAGGGATGCAGATATTGACATACGAAGCACTTCGAACTCCAGTTATTGGACCAAGTTAAAGCGGGCTGGAAACACTTTTGTTATCAACCAAGGGTTTAATACCGGAAACGTAGATGCTTTGGCAATATCAGACATTGGCAACATCGGCATCGGAACATTAGTGCCTGCGTCGCCATTGGCAGTAAGGTTAAATTCAGGGGGGACTGACTCGGAACGATCGGTTATTTCTGCAACACTTGGTGATAATTCAACAACAACTTCAGCCATACTGACAATTCGGAATGCCGGCAACAGAGGAAATATTGGTAATGTTGATGGCAGCGCATTGTTGAAAGCGGAATTTAATAACGCTACAGCAATGATAATTGATAAAAACGGCAACATCGGCATCGGAACGACGAGTCCAGGTTCAACTTTACACATAGAACAGGCAAGTCCCACAAATGGCATTCTTTTGGGACTTGTGAGCGGGACAGGGAAAAATCCAACAATTCAATTTTCAGAAACGGCAGGTTCTGTGGCATCTAATGCGGGGATGGCAATTCAATACAATGGGTCCGGTGAGCCCTCGACAGATAGATTGGCATTTCTTGATTATTATGGTAACGAAAGGTTTACATTTTTAGCTGGTGGCAACGTTGGAATCGGAACGAATGGTCCAAGGGGACCACTGGAGGTAACAACTCCTTCAGGTAGCAACAAGGTAATCTTTGGCGCACCGAAGACCGTCGGCACCAATAGTGTGCTGTATTTCGACATTAATGATGCCAACATAATAAATATCCAGTCTGCGCTTACCAATAATTTCGATAATCCAAGAGACTTGGTTCTTCAGGCAAAAGGCGGCAACGTCGGCATCGGAATAACATCACCTACTTACAAACTTGAGGTAGCTGGTCCGGTGAGAGCACGACAATTTTATGATGATGATGATAACTACTATGCAGATTTAAATGTAGGAGGCAAACTTGGTGGAAACTGGACGTTTGCCGGACAAATCGGTATCGGAACAACAACACCCTCGTACAATCTTGATATCTATAATGGAGCGGGTGAAGCTACGGTAAGGGTGCAACGACCTGAAGGTGTTTCAAAACTACTACTATACAGTAGCGGAAGTTATAATGGAACGATCTATTATAACAGATCGAATGATAGAGTGTATGTCGAATGTTACGGATACGGTCAGTATATTCAATATAACGACCACGCATGGCACTCTATTTCCGATATGAGATTAAAAAAAGATATTGTTGGGATTGAAAATGGTTTGGACAAGGTGATGAAACTGAGACCGGTGAGTTACAAGTGGAACTATAAAGAGGTGAAAGATAAACCGGAACCACCTGCCACTGTCGGATTTATCGCACAGGAAGTTGAAAAAGTTATTCCCATCGCTGTTGATGTTCCGAAGAACGACACAGATTATTATGGACTAAGTCAGGAGAAACTCATTCCCTATCTAACGAAAGCAATACAAGAACAACAGGCATTAATCGAGAAGCAGTCGAAAGAGATGGTTCAGATGTCGGAACGAACGGCAGAGTTGGAACGGCTCTATAAAGAACTCCAAGCACGCGTGCGCTAATCACTAATTGACCGAACACTTGAACTAAAAAGAAAATGAAAGGTCAGGTCATGAAAAAGATAAGTATGATTATGAGAATTGCTTTGTTGCTTTTGTTGGTCATGGTTTGCAGTAGTGCGGTACACGCGCAAGTTTGCGACCCGAAGTTCACTATTACAAATGTCATTCAGGTAAATGGCGCGGTGCTGATGGGAACCGGTGAGAACAAATCTGCCCTGACAGCAGGTGTGCAATCAGGATACGCGACAAAGAAACAGGCAACGAACAATATCGCAACAGGATTCTGGAGTTTCATGCTGTTAGAGCCGAAACCGCCCCTTGTCTATGCAACCGATGGCGATGAACTTGATAAAGTCACTGTTCGATGGAATCTTGTGCGCGATCCCGATGGTCCTCCGGTAACAGGAGACCAAGTGACACTGTACAAGAATGGAGTAGTGCTGGCAACTCCCAATGTGAATACAACTTCATATTTGGACTACAATGTTCAACCGGGACAACATTATGCGTACGCAGTAACATCTTCCAATACGATGGGTGAGAGCAGAACTCAATCTGATATAGGTTTTCTCAATCCCAACGGCATCGTTACGGGACACATCCAAACGAATATGATGTCGGCTGTGGAAGGAGTTGAGGTGCGACTCAATCCCATGCTCGGGAAAGCGCTCACGTTTGATGGCTCGAACGATTTCGTCGCGTTGAATGACAGCGCAGTGGATAACCTCAGCGAGGGAACGATTGAAGCGTGGGTCTATCTCGGTGACAACACGGAAGAAACGATTCTCTCGAAACAGGAAGAAGGAGGAGAAGCGGATGCCGTTTTTTCCATCGGCTACTTTGCTGATGCGAACGGCGCGCCGCAACCCGGCGATGCAGGAAGAATCTATTTTCACGGACGCAACGGTGTGCAGGCGGCAAGCAGTTTCCGGTCACTGGAAATTTCCCGATGGTATCATCTCGCTGTAGTCTTTACCACGTCGAAGGCGCTGTTCTTCATTGATGGAAAAATGGATAACACCGTGTTCGGGAATTATTCCATTCCGCACAAAACCGACCCGGAGAATCCGACGTTCGTGAAATCAACCATTGGCGCATGGCGCGGATTGAATACCGGTTATTTCACCGGCATCATGGATGACATACGGCTCTGGGATACCACCCGGACGGAGAAGGAACTTCGCCGCGACATGAAACGAATTCTTAACGGAGATGAACCGGGATTGATTGGCTACTGGAAATTCGATGAAGGTATTGGCGAGGAATTGTTTGACGGAACAGCGAAGAACAAGGATGCAACGCTCTGCGGCGCAACGTTCTCGGAGTTCAAAGCGCCGGTCTATCATTCCGACTTCACCGACACGCTTGGCAACTATGCGATTCGTGGCGTGAACTACGGTCCTGGAAAAACCTTCTCGGCTATTCCATCGAAGGTTACCATCATCGGTCGGTCGCTCCAGTTTCACGGAGCGAACTACATCAACATACCGAACACGAATTCGCTCAACTCCTACCTTGAGACGAATGAATTTACACTGGAGGGATGGATGAAGCCGATGAATATGACGGGACAAAAACCTGTTCTCAGTAAATATGAAGGGCAGTCAGGTTATCAGGTTTTCATGGTGAACGGCGCGTTGAGGTTTTCATTGTTTATTGACGGTACGCAGTACAATCTCTCCACTCAGCTTGATTCAAATGTCTGGCGGCATGTTGCTTTGACCTTCAGCAATGCAAGCGGATTAGTATTGTACAAAGATGGCGAGATTGTTGAGACGCAATCAGTCTCCGGCAACATCAGCGCGGCAAATGCTTTGCTCCGCATGGGGGATTTTTCCGGTTTCTTAGATGAAGTGCGGCTCTGGAAAACTGCCCGTACACAGTACGAAATTCAGCAGCAGATGTACAGTACTACACTTAACGCCTCGATGGAAACAAATCTTCTCGCATACTATCGTTTCAACGAAGGAGATGGAAACATTATTTCCGATGAAACAGTGAACGGGAACTCCGGTACCTTGTACAACGCGGACAGCACTATCTGGAGTGAAGATATTCCGCTTGATGAAAAGTTCGAGCATACGTTTATGCCTGAAACGAGAAACGTTACACTCGGTGTAAACAGTCCGTTCGTAGATGATGTGGACTTCACCGACATCGCTCAGCTTTCTGTTACGGGATTTGTGAAGTATGAAGGAACAACTTGCTTTGCCGATAGTGTGGAAATCTTAGTGGATGGTGCGAGCGCAACTCCGCGCATTTATTCCACTTCGTCAGGGAAATTTATTGCCGAGTTTGAACCGGGCTCTACCCATCGGTTAAGCGCAAGGAAAGGAAATCACGAATTTATTCCGCCGTTCCTTGATGTTTTCAATATCAGTCAGCCGATAGTGCTGAAACAACAGTTTCAAGACAAGACAAAGCGTAAACTTACAGGCAGTGTAGTAGGTGGAACATGCAGTTACCCTATTGGTTCCTCTTCACGTGTGAGAGTGCAGAGTATTAGCGGGTGCATTGATACAATGGTTTGGATGAATCCTGCCGGTTCGTTTTCATTAGAGAACTTACCACCGCTCCGGTACTTCGTTACTGCCGCGCATGATGAAGCGAGCATCAGCGCGCAGTTGGAACAGCAGGGGAAGCAACTCTCCCTGATTGAAACAAACGATGTTGCTAACTTTATGTATCGTGCGCCGATGCAGGTAGAAGTGTCCGGCTTCCCGGTCAATTCATGTGGTGAACGGATATTGAAACAGATGAAGGAATATGAGTTGACGATAAAAACGTTTGAGCAATACACAAACGGGACGGAGTTCTTCGAGTGTTTGGTTGATACAGGAACACTGTCAATCACAAACAACATCAACGACCTCACACCTCCGAAACAAATTCCGTTCAAGCAAGGCATTGCGAAAGATAAAATCTTTCCGGGAATGGCAAACATTCTCGGCGGCGGTCCGCATCCGTATGGAAAGAATTATCATGTCGTGGCGACTGATGCGTTGAACAGAACTGCGGCACTGGAAGAGTGGGCTGTTGTTCTCGGCATCAGGGCGAGACAAAACGTTTTTGCGACAAAAACTCCCGGCATCCCGTTCTTAATACTTCATGACCCTCCTGGGGATGCGAGTTATTCATACATGGAAGAATCAAAATCATTCACAACCTCGTTTTCCCTTGAGATAGAACGGTCGGATGAGTCCGGTGGGAATATCATGTATCATTTAGGTCCGGATTTCACCTTCGATGTGGGTTTTTTTTTCTCGACGGAAACCGAGATTGATGTCACCGCCGACATCGGCGTTAACATCTCGAGAACAGACGCCACAAAAACAGAGCACTCGAGGACATATACATTTAGTACCACTCAACACTTTTCAACAAACGACGCCGATGTAGTAGTAGGGTCGAGCGGCGATGTCTATATTGGGGGGGCAATGAATATTCTGTATGGCGTTTCTGATGTATTAAAGTTTAATGAAACAACGTGTTCGTTCTCTCGCGATTCCACAGTCGTTGCCTCTCCGAATGGGTTTGCTACAACGTTTATTTACACGGAGGACCATATTATCAACAATGTGATTCCTTCATTGTATGCTCTTGGTGATTCCGGGTCGGCAAAATCATGGGAAGGATTTATCGCCACGAATGCGCGGAATAAAGCCAATGCCCTCTTTCAGGAAAATATCTCATTCAGCGCGCTGGCGCCGTATGAATCGTCCACCTCCTCCGAAACAACGTTCACTTCATCAACAAGTATCAGCATAGAAATGAATGATGAAATAACCGGACAGTTTGGTTTCACAATTAATGGAATGGGTGAAGAAGGTGGCTTTAATATCAAGACGAATTATATCCAAAATGAAACCGTTGCATCGGAAGAATCCCGTGCCGTCACTGTCGGATATATGTTGAGCGATGATGACCAAGGGGACTACTTCTCTGTTGATGTGAAAAAAGACAAAGTGTATGGGACGCCTGTTTTTAAGACTGTCAGCGGAGTCAGCAGTTGCCCGCACGAAGACAGCACACAGGCGCGGGATGGTGCATTTTTAAATATCAGTCCAGCACAGCAGGTGAATGTTCCGCCGGACCAACCGGCAGTGTTTACACTCCTGCTCGGAAATACGAGCGAGTCGGGTGAAGCGCGGGAATACAAACTCAGTGTTGAGCAAACAAGCAATCCTGACGGCGCAATCATTGCTGTGAACGGCGTTGTGATTGAAGATGCAATTTCGTTCGAGATTCCCGCAGGACAACAAGTGCCGGTTACTCTGACAGTCAGCAAGGGACCGACTGCGTATGTGTATAATGGTTTGGAAATGACATTCGAGTCTGCGTGCGACGCGAACATCAGTCAGACTGTGCAGTTCTCCGTTCAGTTCCATCAATCGTGCAGTGAAATTGCTCTCGAAGTTGTTGACCAAAGTTCGCTTGAGCCGTGGCTCATTAACAAAGCAATGTATGATACGATGTTTGTGAAGATGTTCAACTATGCGCGCGAGGAATCGAACTTTGATTTGGTGCGATTGCAATTCCGTCCGAAAGGTTCTGTTGTCAATGCTCAGGTGGTGAACGGAAAAATGATTCTTGACAAAGAAATGTTTGAACCGCTCGGTACGAAACCAAAATCTCAACAAACTGTTTCGACGTTAGTGAACAAGAAAGGAAAAGGTGAACAGGAAACAGAGTCGAACATGGATGCATGGATTACCATCCGTGAAATCCTGAAGGATAGTTTGCCTGCGTATCCGACTACGTATGTTATTGTTCCCTGGGATGTCCGCTTCCTTGCTGACGGAGATTATGAGTTACGTGCAATTGCACAATGTCTTGGCGACCCGATAGTCAATGTTTCAACCTATCTTCCCGGTTTGATTGACCGGACTCCACCGCAAGTCTTTGGCGTGCCGGAACCCGGCGACGGAATGTATCAGCCCGGAGATAATATTTCCATCATGTTCAATGAACATATTGATTGCAGTATTCTCCATCCGTTGAACAATGTCAAATTGTTCAATGCGCAGACGGCTCTTGAAATAGATAAGAACGTCTATTGTTTCGAGAATCAGGTCATCATTACTCCCAACATTCAGACGCGATTCATTGAGAACCAAACGCTCCGAGCAAAGTTGATTGGAGTGACGGATGTGTACGGCAACGCCCGTGATGAAACCATCGAATGGGAATTCTTCGTTGACCAAAATCCGATGCGATGGGATAATGCCGCCATCAGTCTCGTCATTCAGGAAAATCAAGGCACAACGTTTAGCCGTCAGATTGTGAACACCGGCGGCTCGGCGATGAGTTTTGATATGATTGACTTGCCTGCATGGCTCACTGCAACACCGATGACAGGTTACATTACTCCCGGTCAAACACAGGAAGTAACATTTACTGTCAGTCCGCAATTGGGCGGCGGCGTGTATAAAGACACCACGTTCGCGGCGACAGTACAGGGCGATGAGCCATTGCTTGTTGACCTTCGCGTATTGTGTCCGGCGCGTGCGTGGTCAATTGATCCGTCGGAGTTTCAATACTCGATGACAATTACCGCGAAGTTGTTTGTTGATGATGTACTTTCGGAAGATACGTATGATAAGGTAGCAGCATTTGTCGGAGACGAAGTCCGCGGCATCGGGAATGTTGAATATGTCCCCGAACTTGAAACGTACGAACTGTTCCTCACCATCTATAGCAATCAGACAAATGGTGAAGCGCTCTCGTTCAAGATTCTTGATGCTTCAACCTGCCGCGAACTTGGACAGATTGTTGAGCAATATAATTTCATCGCGAATACCGTATTCGGTACGCCGCTTGTTCCCGTAACGATTTCAACGACGACGCAAATTGTTCAGCAGTTCAGGTTACCGCGCGGATGGACATGGTTCTCGCTGAATACGGTTGCAACGAGCATGTCCACGAACTCTGTGCTTGGTTCGCTCTCGGCGGAAAGCGGAGACATTGTGAAAAGTCAAACGACATTTTCACAGTTTACTCCGTCGCTCGGCTGGGTTGGAACGTTAAGCGCCTTCAACAATAAATCCATGTATCAAATCAAATTGGGCAAAGTTGACACGATGCTCACCATCGGTTCTCCGGTGAATGTTTTCCGGGATACTATTCCGGTTGTTATTGGATGGAACTGGATAAGTTATCAACCGCAAGTGAGCATGAGTGTGAACTACGCGTTGCAATCTCTTCAACCGCTTAACGGCGATGTTGTGAAAAGTCAGTTTGCGTATGCACAGTATGTTGGCGGCATCGGCTGGGTGGGAAGTCTTGATTACATGAATCCAAAACTCGGCTATCTGTTAAAGACAGCAAGTACCGGACGATTGATGTATCCTGCCGGATTACCGTTGGTTCATCCGATGGCGAAGGAAAAAATATCAGATGAACCTTCGATGTTGGTTGTACAGAATCCTCCGGAAGGTTGGGCTATTGACCCGCATGACTTCCGGTACACGATGAATATAACTGCCATCATTTCAAAGTCCGACGTTGATTCGCTTGATATTGTTGCCGCGTTTGTTGATGGTGAATGTCGCGGAATTGTTCCCGCGTTGTACATCGAACCGTTGCAGAAATATTATTTCTTCCTCACAACATACAGTAATACATCAGCCGGAGAACAGGTTGAGTTCAGGTTTTACGATGCAAGTGAAAGCAAGATGTATAATCTTGTTGAACGAATTACATTCTCTTCTGATGCTGTGCATGGAGAAATTGAATCGCCGTTCGAGTTCACATTGTCTCCGTTATTTGCCGGTGGTGAAGTTGTTTTACCGACAGAATTCGGTTTGAGTCAAAACTATCCAAATCCGTTCAACCCTTCAACCGTTATTCGTTATCAGTTACCGGTTGATTCGTGGGTAACACTGAAAGTGTATAATGTACTTGGTGAGGAAGTCGCCACACTTGTTGAGGGGTTACAGGTTGCGGGTTATCGGTTACAGGAATGGAATGCAACAGATAACAACAGCAAACCGTTGTCATCAGGGATTTACTTCTATAAGATGAATGCAGGATCGTTTTCTGATACGAAGAAGTTGATGCTGTTGAGATGATTTCATTTATCAGTCAGTTGAAACTGACTGGAGTTGTTGTGTCAGTGCCACTCACTTACATCTTATGATATTCAAATCGTTCGGGTTTGTACGATTCTACAAGGAAAAGTGAGTGGCACTTTGATTTTACCGATTGTTCTTTTATTTTGCCAGTCACAGTTTACCATGATTTATCAATTACGTTCTCATTCATGTACAATTATTTTTGTTTTTTTAATAGGGTTTCTGTTTGCAGAAATCCTGTTAGGACAACGCTCTGATTCAGTTTGGAGGAAACAATCCTCACCACGCTCTCAGGAAGAAAACGCTTTTCCATTTGTCTCTTATTTTGAACCACGTACTGCGCTTCCCGGAGAAAACATTCTCATCGTTGGTAAGAATTTCAATTCCATCCCCGAAAAGAACAGAGTGGATTTCGGAGGAGTATTGGGTAACGTGGTCTCTGTTTCAAGCGGACAGGAAACGCTTGTTGTACGTGTTCCGTTTGGGGCGATGTTGGCGCCGGTGTCAGTTCACTCTGAAAAATTTTCTGCCGTTTCTCCTGTTCCATTTCTTCCCCGTTCAACGTATTCATGGATAAATGATTCATCGGTGTTCGGAGATATTGAGAGGGTACTGTTAGAAAAAAGTCCGAACGGAATCGCATCGGGAGATTTAGATGGAGACGGTAACCGCGAAGTGGTGTTGACGTATCGCGGGCAATTGAAGTTTTCGATTTTTAAATATCGAACGGGAGAAAGCGGAGATAAGACTAGTCAAATAGAGGAATTGCAGGATGTAACGCTTCCCTTTCGTTGTGTGGATGTCTTGCTGAATGATATTGACTGCGACGGTCGTTTAGATATTGTGACGATTCATCATTGGTACAATCCCGAACGCACGGAAAATAATCTCTCTGTCTTCAGAAATCTTGGCGTTGGAAAACAGGTAGACACGATAATATTTGCCGCGCCGGTACTCGTCAGTGTGCCGCCAATCGTTGAAAGAGCTATTGTGTCCGATATTGATGTGGACGGAAAACCGGATTTCGTTGTTTTGAGTAAGTATGAGAAGACAATTTCCTTTCTCCGAAACATTTCCGTCAACGGGAGTTCGGAAATTCAATTTGATACTGCAGTTCGTCTTCCGTTTGTCTCTCAGATTCCGACGTTCGAAGTTTCAGATATGGATGGCGACAGAAAACCGGAACTTATAGCGCCGGTGTACAACGAAAACAGAGTAGAAATTTGGAAGAACAACTCACTTCCGGGAAAAATTGATACCAATTCATTTATCAAAATACGATCTCTCCCCGTTCTGTCGAAACCATCCGCTGTGACCGCCGCGGATTTGAACGGCGACGGAATCAAAGAACTCCTTGTGGGAAGCGAAGAGACAACTTCGCTGATAGTATTTCAATCGAGTGTTGCGGAACGATTTCAATTTCGTGAGGCGGGAAATGTTTCGCTCGCCGGGTATCCCGTTCCTCCTCTTTTCGTTTACGATGCGAACTCCGATGGGAAACCGGATATAATTTGCTTGCTATTCCATCTTTCTGAGAATAAACAAAAACGGTACTACATCACTTTGTTACAGTCCGTTTCCGTCTCAGAACGGTTCGCGTTCAGGATTGTCCTTGAAACACCGGAACGAATCGGCAGGTCGAATATCGCCATTGCCGATATTGATAACGATTCGAAAATTGATTTCCTCCGTGCTGAACGTGAAAACAGAAATCTTACAATCTATCGTCAACTTGGTCCGTATAAGATCAATTGGCTATTATATGGCGTGGTTGGAATCGGAGTGGTGCTTTTTGTTGGTGGAGGCACGTTGGTGTGGAAAGTTACCTGGTATAAACGAAGAGAACAACGTCAGATGGAATTTTCCCGCCGCCTCATCGAACAGCAGGAACAGGAACGGAAACGCATTGCCGCCGAGATGCATGACAGCATTTCCCAATCTATCCTTGCGATAAAAAACATCGCGTACCTTGGTAAAGATGGAGCCAATGACCAGGAGAAATCCGCTTCTTTGTTCCGGAAAATTTCAAGTCTGAGTGTCAGTACCATTGAAGAACTGAGAACCATCATGCAAAATCTCCGTCCTGTCTATTTGGACCGTTTGGGATTGACGGAGTCTATTCGTGTTGTCACTTCACAACTTGCAGAAGTAGCCGGAATAACTGCCGAAATACAGTTAGAAAATATTGATGCCTGCATCAAGCCGGGATTGGAGATCAACATCTTTCGCATTGTGCAGGAAAGTCTGAATAACATTATCAAACATGCAGAGGCAACGAGGATTTCAATCATTGGTATCAAAGAGAAACGGAATTTTTTCCTGATGATTGAAGACAACGGAAAAGGCTTTGAACAGCGGGAAACAACTAAAACAGGAAAGCGTGTAAGTTTTGGTTTGTCGGGAATCCAAGAGCGGGCGCGAATTCTGAGCGGCTCCGTTGTTGTAAAATCCGTTCCGGGAAAAGGGACAACAATAACGATTTCCATTCCATTGAATGAGAAAGCACAAGCATGAGCGATAATTCCACGTCCAATATTATTCTTGTTGATGACCATCCGTTGCTACGAAGCGGCTTGAGGATGATTGTCGAAAGGATTCCCGGTGCAAAGGTAATCGGCGAATACGGTGATGGTGAAGCCGCATTGGAATCGTTGCGGGCTCATTCTATTGATATCGCCATGGTGGATGTTGACATGCCGAAGATGAACGGAATAGAATTACTTAAAAAATGCAACGAGCTAACCATTAGGACATCATTTATTTTTCTCACAATGTATAATGAAAAATCGTTGTTGTTTCGTCTGTTAGATTTCGGAGCGAAGGGATTTCTTCTCAAAGAAACTGCCGCAGAAGATTTACATTCTTGTTTTGAAACCGTCAAAGAAGGAGAGCGATATGTTTCAAGTTCGCTTCGTGCGTTGCTCGAACAATGGAAAACCCGATCGAAAAAACAGAAACAGCTGAGCGTTGACGACTTGACTCCGATGGAGCGAAAAATCCTTTCCGCACTCGCGCAGTTGAAAACGAATAAAGAAATTGCCGAGACATTTTTCATCAGCGAGAAAACGGTGGAGAACCATCGAGTCAACATCAGCCATAAACTTGGCTTGCAAGGGACACACGCTCTGCTGAAATTTGCTGTTGAGCAGAAACCGTTTTTGTAATAACAAGTGCGACTCACTCATTATTTATCATGTTGCAATTTTACTTCCGCAAACAAACTCCTCTAAGAAAGTGAGTCGATGCTTTCCTGATAGGGACTTGTCCTCATCTTGATAAAATGAGGACAAGTCCCTATTTTCTTTCATACCTTCCGGTCGTATATTGTCCCATCAAAAAATTATGAAAATCATGATAGTAGATGATAGCCCGCTGATGCGGGAAATCATCGGTGGGTTTGTAAAAAAGTACGCGCAGTCAATAGTTGAATGTTCCGATGGGAGCGATGTTCTGATGATGTATGAGGAAGAACATCCTGATATTGTGTTCATGGATATTCAGATGCAACAGAAAGATGGAATTACGGCGACGAAAGAACTCTGCGCAGTGCACCCCGATGCGAAAGTGTTTATCATTACTCAGTTTAACGATGCGTTGCATCGTACGTTAGCCAATGCAAGCGGCGCCGCCGGATTTATTGCAAAAGAAAATCTGCATGAAATTGCCGGCCTTCTGGAAGCTGCTTAAAGTTTATTAATCATCAATCGTGTTCCGTGTTATCAAACGGAATACGGATTTTGTTCATTATCATCAACATCAATAAGGATATCTTTATGAAAAACCTTGCTCTTACTTTCTTCTTCGCGGTTGTTTTTTCAACAATCGCATTCGCGCAAACAACAGCCATTCAGGGCGTGTTACGCGATCCTTCCGGAAAATCTGTAGAAAACGGAAACTACGAGATTACCTTTAAACTCTATCAAACCGCAACAGGCGGCGCGGCAATCTGGAATGAAACAGTTTCCAACGTTACCGCCACCAACGGTGTCTTCACTGCAAAAATCGGTGCGACAAATTCTCTTCCGATTCTCGACCCAACGAACTCATATTATCTTGGATTCACCGTTGCCGGCGCATCCGAACTTACTCCGCGCATGGAACTGGTGAAAAGTTTCTGGAGTATCAACGCGCAATATGCAAGCAATTTCACCACCGCAACGAATGCAGAAATCAAAGCCGACAACGATGCGAACGGAAGCGGAGATGTAATTCTTAAAACCGGAAACACGGACCGTTTGCGTGTTGTGAACAATGGCAATGTCAACGTAAGCGGTGCGCTCAACCTTTCAAGTTCTGAGTTAAAAATCAATGGCGGCGCGGGTACCGCAGGGCAAGTACTGACTACGGATGGAAGTACAGTCTATTGGGGAACGAATGTTGGAAGCGGTGGTGGTGGCTCTGGTTCCGGGAATTATCATTTTGCAAAACGAACTGCTGATTTAGTGGTTGTGGACGGCTCGGTAATTGCATGGCAATCCAATACAGGAACCGTCCCAATCTCTGCTGATAAAAAATACTTTACTCTTGAAGCCAATAAAACATACAAGTTATGGAGTACACTTCGTCAATTTGACCAAGCAGATGGTGATGAAATTCTAAAATATGCATGGTATGATTCA
>JACPVN010000191.1 GCA_016191715.1 Ignavibacteriota bacterium
TCCCGTTCCGCAGAAGTGCGGGACGGGATTTTTTTGATCGGTGTGGGAGTTGGAAGTTCGTTGTTGGGAGGAAACTCCCGACAGCACAGCAGAAGTGCGACTCACTTTCCTTTCAATAGTGGTTGAATAGAGGTTTTTGTACGCCTGACTAAGAAAAAGTGAGTCGCACGTACACTTTTCCATTGCTCTTGACCATTAAGTTTACTAACTTTTCCCATCATTTAGGGATGGATTCCCATTTGTATTTTTAGAACTACCCTTTACAACAAATTATTACCATAGGCTATCCAATAATAAAACTCTCACAATGAAATATCAAGAAAAACCCCTTTGCATCATTCTGGTAATTTGGTTATATTGTTCGCCCAAAAATTGTATTGGATGCCGTTTCCAAGGATTTCTTGCCCTGCACAAGCAGGACATTCACTCTAACCAAGGTTTTTTAATGCCAGAACTGAAAGTTTTTGCCGGACGCTCGAATTCTTCTCTTGCGGAGAAAATCGTTCATTTTGCAGAACTTCCACTCGGTCAGGTTGAATTTAAAACGTTCAGCGACGGTGAAATCTGGATGAAGTACATTGCCAATATTCGCGGCGATGATGTCTTTATCATTCAGACGACTAATCCGCCGGCAGAAAACCTGATGGAATTGCTCATCATGATTGATGCGGCAAAACGTGCATCGGCAAGAAGGGTAACAGCGGTCATACCATATTTTGGTTATGCACGACAGGATAGGAAAGACCAGCCGCGTGTTTCAATCACGGCAAAACTTGTGGCAAACCTGCTGACGAAAGCAGGCGCTGATAGAATCATAACAATGGATTTGCACGCTCCACAGATTCAGGGCTTCTTCGATATTCCTGTTGACCATTTGTATTCGTCGGCTGTGATAGTGCCGTTTTTTTTGGAACAAAAGATTCCTGATTTGACAGTAGTTTCTCCCGATGTCGGCGGAATCAAAATGGCACGGGCATATGCGAAACGGTTAAGCGCTGATTTAGTGGTGATTGACAAACGGCGAACTGTTCAGAACGTTGCTGAGGTAATGAACATCATCGGAAATGTAAAAGACAGAAACATTTTATTAGTTGATGACATCATTGATACAGCAGGAACATTTTACAATGCAATCGAAGCATTGAAAAAAGCAGGAGCAAAGGATGTGTATGGCGCTTGTACACATCCGATACTTTCGGGACCCGCTATCGAGCGGCTCGAAAAAAGCGAGATGAAAACAGTATTTGTGACTGATTCAATTAAGTTGAATCAGGCAAGTACGCAGTGTGAAAAAGTAAAAGTTCTTTCGGTAGCCCAGTTGTTTGCGGAAGCAATCAGGCGGGCGTATGAACACAAATCAATTAGTTCATTATTTGATGTAGATAAAGGATAACAACTCATTTATGCGTGAGATAACATTACAAGCAGAAGTTCGAAATGAAATAGCAAAGGGATTGTTCGCTTTGCGTCAGCAGGGAAAAGTTCCGGGCGTATTTTATATTATCGGCGAACAAAATATTCCTATTGCAGTGACAGAAAAAAATCTGAAGCCGGTAGTTTACACTTCGGAAGCACAGATAGTCAATCTTCAATTAAACACCGGAGAAACGAAGCCATGTATTCTTCGTGACGTTCAGTATGACGCGTTGACGGAGAAACCAATTCATTTTGATTTACAGGGACTGCGCGAAGACAGGAAGATTACCCTTGAAATTCCTATTCTTGTTACAGGTCAGACACCTGTCGGTGTAAAAGATGGCGGATTGCTTCAACATTTCGTCCACAAACTGAAAATCTCCGCATTGCCTAAAGATATTCCGAATCATATCGAAATTGATGGAACCGAATTGAAGATAAATCATTTCGTTCACGTCAGCGATTTGAAGTTAGAGAATGTTACCGTTCTCGACCACGCAACGTTAGCGATAATCGGAGTTGTCCCTCCGACAGTAGAAAAAGAAGCGACTCCGGGCGTTGTTGAAGAAGCAGTCGAACCGGAAGTCATCGCCAAAGGCAAGAAACCTGAAGAAGAGGGAGCCGAAGGTGAAAAGAAAGCCGAAGGCGGAGCAAAAGTCGAAGCCAAGAAATAAGAGAATAGAATTAGAACAACATAGTGTATCTCATCATCGGACTTGGGAATCCGGGACTGGAATACGATGGAACGCGACACAATATCGGGTTTGCAGTTGTTGATGCAGTTGCAGACCAGTTAGGTCTGAGTTTCAAAAAAGGTTTGGGTGATTATCAGATTGCGATTTCGAAATTGGTGGGTTCGGGTCTGATTCTTGTAAAACCTTCTACGTATATGAATCGCTCCGGGCAAGCTGCGAAAGCAGTGATGCACCAGTATGGAATTGAACGAACGAATATTGTCATCATCACAGATGATTTTCATTTGCCGTTAGGTTCCGTCCGGTTACGCCAGAAGGGGAGCGCAGGCGGTCATAACGGACTTACATCGGTGATTGAGCAGTTGGAAACGAATGAGTTCGCCCGAATCCGATGCGGCATCGAAAGTTCTGCAATGCCGAAAGACATGGAAAAGATAACCGACTTCGTGCTTGGTCGCTTCCGCAAGAGCGAACGGAGTGAAGTCAAAGCAATGATTGACCTCGCGCGCGATGCGGCAATCGTTGCAATAACAGAGGGCTTTCAAAAAGCCATGAACAAGTTTAACTCTAAATAATAACATCGAACCATTGACGATTGAGTCAATGAATCATTGAAAAAAAAATCAATCGTCAATGATTCAATCATCAATGAGAAAATATTTTTAATTCACCCTATTCCTGATTGACTCTCCGTCAAAACAGGGATCATGTTTAACGTCCGA
>JACPVN010000272.1 GCA_016191715.1 Ignavibacteriota bacterium
GAACAATTTGTGCAACGACAAATGATAGCGGCGGTAGAACAACGATTGGTTGTCACGGAGGATGCAAATTATAAAAGTCAGTTGCTCGAATATTCACAAGCAGAAAATCTTTCTTTTCCCCGATATGTTACTATTAAAGAGGAGGGACCTGACCACGACAGAGTGTTCACCGTTGAAGTGTATCTCGGTGATGAACCGTATGGCGTTGGAATGGGAAAAAATAAAAAAGATGCTGAACAATCGGCGGCTGAGAAGGCATTGCAAAAATTACAACTCGTCTGACTTCTGTCTCATTTTCTCTGAATAATTGATGATGAGAAATCTCATAGTTATCATCTTTCTTTTTTTTATTGTTCGAATTGCTTCAGCGCAGATTGATGTTGCAGAGGATTCTATCAAGTTTGCTTTTCCCGATTCTACATTCCATCTCAATGAAATCAATATATTCGGGAATGAAGCGACAAAAGATTTTGTCATTTTTCGCGAGATGACTTTAAAGCATGATTCGCTACTTACGCATGAGACAGTTGAATATGACCGGAACAGAATTTACAGTTTAGGTTTATTCAATAAAGTGGAAATGGAAGTTGAACTGATTTCAGGCGAGAAAGCAAACTTGAATGTCACCCTTCATGAGCGTTGGTTTATTTATCCGTATCCTATTTTTGGATTGAGGGATAGGGATTGGAGTAAAATCTATTATGGACTTGGGTTGGCGCATATAAATTTTCGCGGCAGAAACGAAAAAGTCTTTGGTTCGTTCGCTCTCGGATATGACCCGTGGGTTGCGTTGTCATATCGAAATCCGTTTTTAGAAGAAAGCGGTACACATTTTTTAGAAGGAAGGTTTGTTTACAACAAGGTGAGAAATAAAAGTGTTGATTTGCAACAACAATATGGCGATTTCGATGAACAACATTTTTTGTTCTCAACAACTGTCGGAAAAAGATTTGGTATCAGACACACGGTTTGGGTGAACCTTGGTTACAGGATAGTCGAAATCCCGGAGAATGTAAATTCGATAATTCATTCTGGTACAGATAAATTTTTGCAGGGAAGTATCGGGTACACCTACGATACACGAGACTTGCACGAATATCCTGCTTGGGGGACATATACCGCAGTAAGTGTAACAAAATTTGGTGTCCCTTCAACCACGATTGATTTCACTCATATCAATGCAGATTATCGTCGCTACATTCCCTTAAGTTCTGATGTTGTATTAACTACTCGTGCGTTTGGTGTAATGTCAGCCGGTGGAGAGAAGCCTGTTTACGAACATGTCTATTTTGGCTATGGTGAACGTATCCGCGGCCATTTCAGAGAAGTAATGGAAGGGGAAAATCTTTTCGGCGTTTCTACTGAATTGCATTACACATTGTTGGAACCAAAGTATATCAAAGCAGAATTTCTTCCGAAAGAATTTTCCCTGTGGCGATTCGGAATTACTGCCGCTGCGTTTGCAGACGCAGGAATAGTGTGGTTTCGCGAACAACGAGTTGTGCCAACCACGTTGCCGAGCGGTTATGGAACCGGACTTCATTTCCTTTTACCCTATAGTTTTGTTCTGCGAACAGAAGTCGCTTGGAATGAAATCGGAAAGAGTGAATTTATTTTTGATTTGGGAGCGTCGTTCTAAATGTCGTTGGATTATTTTTATTCTCCGAAAAAAAATATCTCAGGAGATGTTGTGCATATCGAGGGAGATGAATTTTTACATCTTACTCATGTCATGAGGAAACAGGAGGGAGACATACTACGAGTTGTTGATGGAGAAGGAACTGCGTACGAAGTTGAACTCACAAATCTGACTAAGAAAGTTGCAGAGGGAAAAATACTTGAAACGTTTTATCATCATAATGAGTCTGAATGTTCAGTAACACTCGCTGTCGGTATTTTGAAAAATCCTTCGCGATTTGATTTTCTGATAGAGAAAGTAACGGAACTTGGTGTGAAGAACATTATTCCGCTTCAAACTGAACGAACGATACCCTCACATGCAAAAGTTGAGCGATGGCAGAAACTTGCACTCTCTGCGATGAAGCAATCGTGCCGTTCTTATCTCCCAATTGTACACGAGTTGACAACGCTGGAATTATTGGCTGGTTCCGAAGTAAATTATGAACAGAAAATTTTGTGTCATGAAAAATCTGGTGAGAATTGTATAGATGTCGAACACAGGGGAAGGCAAAAAAAATCTATTCTAATATTAATTGGACCGGAAGGCGGTTTCAGTGAGGCAGAAGTCACGAAACTTTCGGAGAGAAGATTCAGTGTTGTAAGTCTTGGAGAGAGAAGATTACGAACGGAGACTGCCGCTATTGTAGCCGTTTCATTATTTAACATTCCCAATATTTAAATCTGAATTATTTTTTTCATTTTACGCACTCATGTAAAAAATATTTTTTAATATTTTTCCTTGAGATTGATAATAGATCATCAAACTGAAATTACGCTTTGAATTTGTTGAAGTTGCGGAGGGTGAATTCAAGCAATTCCTTATCTGACATAGTCAAAAATATATTTTAAGTTACATTTTAAATTCTTGACAGATTCAAGAATTCGTCTATATTTACAAGAACTTTGTGGGAAAATATGGGAATTAATGTCAATATATGTTGGGCTTCCACAATGTTTTGGTAAATTATGTCATCATTCAAAGGAACATATCAATATTCTGTTGACGCCAAAGGTCGAATCAGTCTTCCAATGAAATTGAAGAAGAATGTTTCACCGCATGCGGACAACTCGTTTGTGATTACTCGCGGTAAGAAACAATGTCTCTTTCTTTATCCACAAGATGAATGGGACAAAATCGAAACTGAGTATCGCAAAC
>JACPVN010000273.1 GCA_016191715.1 Ignavibacteriota bacterium
AACATGGTTTCAGTTCCGAGAATCGTCTCAGAGAATCAAACAAGCGCATTGTTTCCAACAGCCATTTCCACAGCGTATGAATTCGCCGGCAGATATCAACCTGTAGATTCATTCGTGAACGGGAAAGGGTACTGGCTAAAGTTTGATGCTGTACAAACGGTATCGTACGTCGGAGTTCCGAACAGAACAGATACTATTCCTGTTATCCCGCGATGGAATATGATTGGTTCGATTGAAGTCCCTATAGATCCGGATGCAATTCTTCAGGAACCACCCGGCAATGTTCTTACAAATTATATAGGATATGACGATGGATATTATCCTGCATCAACCATAGAACCGGGCAAAGCGTATTGGGTGAAGACTCGAAACGCCGGTACGTTAACGCTGAATGTACCTTCAACCACATCTCCGGTTGCCTCAAAAAAAGAAAAGAGTGAATTGGAAAATTTGAATGTCATAACAGTGGAACCTCGTTCTGAAAACAACACATCGGGCAGTCATCCGAAGAAGTTGTATTTCGGTAAAAAAAACTCTGATGAACTCGATCTTGAGAAATACGAATTGCCTCCAAGCCCGCCCGCAGGCGCGCTCGATATCCGGTTTTCAACTAATCGGTTCGTGGAACTCATTAGCAATAAAATAAACGAACCGAGGGAAATTCCATTATCAATTCAGTATAGCGATACGCCTCTTGAACTTTCATGGAGTATGAATGAAACAGACGGATTGAAATATATTTTCATTGAGCGTAAAGGCATGCAGGTAGTTTCACAATGCACGATGAAGGAAACGGGTTCGATAACGATACATGGAGACGGACAAAAAACTTATGCGGTGCGTGCCGAACAAATTCCCACAGAATATAGTCTGCATCAGAACTATCCGAATCCATTTAATCCGGCAACAGCGATTCAGTTTGATGTACCTGCTCCTTCTGTTGTGACGTTAAAAGTATTTTCGGTATTAGGTCAGGAAGTTGTTGTTCTGTTGGATAGCGATTTGAGAGAAGCAGGAACGTATGAAGTAACATTCGATGCGAGTCAACTTCCTTCAGGTTTGTACTTCTATCGTATCTCAGCCGAGGGAAAAGTAGGGCGGGGGTGGAGTGATGTGAAGAAAATGATCTTAATGAAATAGTGAGTAAGAAGAAGTCAAAAAAATCTTCACTAATGATAAACTGATAAAAACATCTCGGAAAACCCGAACGAAATCAACAATAATGAAAGTATTCAAAATGCAAAAACTGAAATTATTTTTTTTAACTCTGTCAATCCTTTTCTTTTTCATCAAAGGAAACGGTCAGTGGTCTGTGAATCCTTCCGAGAATAATCCGGTTTGTACGTTAGGAGGAAATCAAACTTCTTCTCAGATAATTAGTGATGGCGCAAGCGGCGCAATAATTATATGGGAAGATTACCGTAACGGAAACTATGACATCTACGCTTCCCGAATAGATGCAAACGGATACAAACTATGGGGGACAGATGGCGTTGCCATCTGCACCGAACCGTACGGCCAGCAACTTCCCGGTATCATTAGTGACGGTGTTGGCGGCGCAATCATCGCGTGGAGAGATTACAGAGATTTCTATCCTGCCGAAGGAACTTCTATTGATGTTTATGCTCAACGGGTGAACGCTTCGGGCGTTGTGCAATGGACTGTCGGCGGTGTTCCGATTTGTAAAGCACAGTACAGGCAACAGGATGTGGCTATTGTCGGTGATGGAATGGGCGGCGCTATAATTGCATGGAATGATTCGCGCGTTGACAATATGAAAAGTCGAATCTACGCGCAACGAATCAGTGCAGACGGAATCGTGCAATGGGCAACCGATGGCATCGCAGTCTCGTTACTTGCTGATGTGCGTAACCATCCTCGGATTGCAACCGACGGAGCGGGAGGCGCTATCATCGTCTGGCAGGATGAACGGGACGAACTCTCGACAAAATCAGATATCTATGTTCAAAGAATAAATTCTTCCGGGACTGTGGTATGGAACGCGGGTGGCGTTGCAATCTGTACATTGGCAAACTATCAGTTACTTCCTGAACTCGTCAGTGATGGTGTCGGTGGCGCAATCATGACCTGGTTCGATTATCGGGGAGGGAATGCTGATATTTATGCTCAGCGTGTTAATGGTTCGGGTGTGCCGCAATGGACATCGAATGGTGTACCGACTTGTACAAAAGCGAAAAACCAGTATTCCCCGATGATTGTTTCAGACGCGTCAGGTGGAGCAATCATAACATGGAAT
>JACPVN010000274.1 GCA_016191715.1 Ignavibacteriota bacterium
CTATGGCATTTCCATCGCCTTCACGAGCGCTGTTGAAGTCGGAGGAACAACAGCGGGCTCCGGAAACGTTGTCGCATTCAATACGAAGGCAGGAGTGATGGTCGCCAATTATGGTTTGAACAGTTCGATCAGAAGAAACTCCATCTTCGACAATGGCGGGCTCGGCATTGACCTTTTGCTTGCTGAACCGGGCGGACCCGACCCGAATGATTCGCTTGACGTAGATGAAGGACCCAATAATTTTCAAAATTTTCCTGTCCTCACTTCGACACACGTAGGAGAACTGGGGTATCAGATCCGCGGTGTTCTCAACAGTTACGCTAACGCGACTTTCGTAATCGAGTTCTTCGCGAACGATACGCTCGATACGACAGGATACGGAGAAGGCAAGTATTACATCGGCTCGACATCGGTGACAACAAATGGAACAGGAAATGCCACGTTCAATGTTCCGTTCGACATTGGAAACACGGGCGGAAATTACATCACCGCTACAGCAACTGATTCGCTTGGCAACACGTCGGAGTTCTCTGAATCCATTCTGGCAAAAGTCGGGGGAACAGATTTCACCGTTCAGTACGATGCGAAATGGAATATGCTTTCTGTGCCGCTCAAAGTTGACGATGGAAGAAAGAGTTTCCTCTATCCAACGGCTGTTTCACCTGCTTTTGTTTTCGAAGGCACCTATGTTGAGAAAGAAACCTTAACGTATGGTCCCGGCTTCTGGTTGAAGTTTAATGAACTGACAGAAATTGTTTATGAGGGAACAACGTTAGACAGCGTTTACATTGGAGCGACTGAAGGTTGGAATCTCATTGGCTCGATAAGCACACCTGTTGCAGTCAACTCAATCAGGTCAGAACCACCGGGACTTGTTACCTCACAGTTTTATGGTTACCGCCGCGGCTATATTCAAGTTGATACGATTCAACCGGGGAAAGGATATTGGTTGAAGGTCAGTCAAGCAGGAACGCTAATGTTATCGTCATTGGTTTCACCCGCCGAAGGCGGGCAGGATGGTCATTTGTCATTGGGTAAAATCAGGATTGTTCCAACGAATGAGTTACCACCTCCGTCTCCTGAAGGAGACGGCAATATAGAATATTCCAATAATTCATTAATTCCAAGTGAATTTGCCCTTGAACAGAATTATCCGAATCCGTTCAACCCGTCAACCGTTATCCGTTATCAGTTACCTGTTGATTCGCGGGTGACGCTGAAAGTATATAATGTACTTGGTGAGGAAATGGCAACGCTTGTTGATGAATTTCAGGAAGCAGGATTCAAATCTCAGTCATTTGATGCGACGGGACTTCCGAGTGGGCTCTATTGCTATCAAGTAATATATGGTCAATTCAGTGATACAAAGAAACTTCTGTTGATAAGATAAGTAAAGAGTATAAAAAATAATCCCGACCGTAACACGTCGGGATTATTTTTGTACAATTTTATGTAGATGCTATTTGATTTCTTTCAACGCCTTCTCGGTTGCAACGAGCATTGCTTCCGCACCGACGGGTGCGCCGGTAGCGTTCTTCATCCAGATATCCGGCGAGATATTTCCTGCCCTCACCATTCGTTCGAACTCGACGCCGATAGTTCCCGCTTTTTTCATTTGTGCTTCTATCTGATGCGCAATCAAATGTCCGACAGGATAGTCGGGCAGGTATAAAAACGAATGAATCATGTGCGAGTAAATTCCAAGTAGTGTAACATCTTTTTTGTTGAAGATGGGTGCGTAGTATGTATTCCAGATGTCTTTTGCAATTTGCATAGTCGCTTGCTTCAATTCTGCGGGGGTTGCTTTCGGATTGTCGTACATCCAGTGCCAGACCGACATATCAACCAAAGCGACTCCGGCTATTTCGTACGTTCCCCAGAAATCGTTTAATGTTTTCAACGCTTCTGTTTGAGCATCTGGTGCAGTGAGTCCGAGCAGTTCCAAATCATGTCCTTGAAATACGAACGCAAGTGCTTCTGTAAACGCAGTGTTGGGAACTCCGTTGAGTAATGTGTGGTCAATCTCATTTAATGATAACGTCTGCTCAACGTTATGTCCCATTTCATGCACTGCGATGTTGTAGCCCTTATAGTTCATTCCGGATTTTTCAACACGAGTTCGAAGCCGCGCCTGAACACCACGCATCCCCGCACCTTGTGCATGACCAGAACCTCGTGCCGGGTCAACCGCGATATTCCTTGCAATGGAGTTTGCCCGTTCCAGCGGAAAATCTAATTTGACGAGTAATGCCGGGATGTTATTTTTATACGCTTCGGTGGTAGGATATTTTTTTGCAACGATTTCATCTAACTCTGCCGGAGAATATTTTCCCTGCGGTTTAAATCCGTTGTACCAGGTATCGAACGGTTCGAGCGAACGTCCGAGTCGCTTCTTGATGAGTTTGGCAGTTTTCTCTGCAAGCGGTGACGCAAGCACTTGTTCCAACATCGCTTTCACACGTGCTTCAGGAATTTCTCTGTTGATTTCAAAACGACGGGCGATCAGCGTCGGCGCATTCGGAGAATATGCATCGGCTAACGTTGATGACTGAAATGTCTTGAGTAATGTTGCATATCGTTCATCCGGTTCGGGGGTGTTTGAAATTTTCATGTCAGTTGGCGGGGGAGAGTCGGCATCGTTGTTCGTTGCCGCTGTTACTTCGTTCGTGAACGGATTCCAATCTACATGAGGATTGTTGACGACGATATCAGGAATCGTCTGGTCAACAATACGTTCCATTACTTTTTGAATCATCCGTTGTTTCGGGAGTCCTTCTTTGCCGAGCGAATAATTTGATTTGATTTCATCTCGGAGATTCCAATGCGAGAGCAAGCGCATCTTTGCCGGAAATAATCGTTCTCCTCGTTCATTGAGAACATGATGCATCCAGATGTTGTACTCGGCGATGTACTGGTCGGCTTCAGCGCCTGCTTTTGCGATGGCAAGATTCACATCGGAAGGAACGCGACGGGAGAAGCGTTGCGCGAGCCGCACTACCGCCCACTGACGACGCGACCATGTTTCGCCGCGTGATAACCGTTCATCGAGTGTTGTCAGTGGAAAATTCAACAGAACGATGAATGCTAGTTTGTTCCCGAAAAAATCATCGAGGATGTGCGCCGAAGGTTCATACCCTGCAAAGACTTCATCGAACGGGTAAATCGTGCCGATGTCCAAGTCGGTTTGCGTGCGAAGATTGCGGCTGATCTCTCCCATGTGTCCGTCAATCTTTTCCAATAAGTTTTCGAAGCGATTGAACAGCACATCGTGCGTTGTCTTGTCGCCTGCAAAGTTTGACCGGACGAATTCCCCGAACATTGCGGCGTCACCATCTTCTGCCCGCCAGAAATTTGCCACCTGACGGAGTCCGCGTTGGAGGCGTTCCTGCTGACCGTCTCCATACTTCTGAAGCAGTTCCGTTTCAAGTGTCGTCAGAGTTCCGGAAAGCCACGGGAGTTGGTGCGGTTGAGAATTCATAGTTTGAATTATCAAGAATAAAATAAACAATAAGAAGAGTGATTGAGGAAATGATTTTGTAAACATAAAAAATTCCTTTGCGGTGATTTCATAGAAAAAATAAACGGAGTGAATGTACTGCGAAGGAGTTTCATATACAAGTCAGAGAAAAATACAATACAGTCCTGAGATTGTCTTCTATGCGTTGATGATGGATTTGACAGACTCTCAACTCTGAAAGCAATATATTGTTTGCTAATCAAACGTGAGAAGTAATGCAGGGAAATTTTTCTCCCTGTCTCATCAATATCCAAATCATGGCTTTTTTGTCTGATATTTATTTGATTTGCTGATGTTCCTTCAAGAAGTACATGGCATAATGATTGTCATTTTCTTTATCCATAAATTCGGCACATCATTTCATGTCACAAAAGAAAACTGTTCTTTATTAAAATCAAAACTATATTCATTATTAATAACAAGGAAGAATCATGAAATTTTTTATAATCTTAGTATCAACAATCCTGTTCTTGACTATTTCTGTGACAGCACAATATGAAGGAACTCAATATTGCGCGAACTGTCACGGTGGCGCTTCCAACTTTGCGGGGAATCAATATCCGCAATGGCAAGGAACGCTTCACTCCAAAATTCATTTACCACCCGATACCATCTCCATCCGACCGCTTGCCGCGTTCACCAACGGCGATAGTGTCAGCATGGGTGCGAGTTACTCCAACGCGAAAATCTATTTGCGCCGGAGTGGCAACAACGACTATTATGCAACTGTCGGCGCTGGTGGAACGGAATATAAAATCGCCTGGACATATGGCTGGGGATTCAAGCAACGGTATCTTGTAAAAGTTGACACAAGTTATTACATGTTACCGATTCAATTCAACCTGAATAAATATCTTGATAATTCATCAGGCGCTTGGGCGACCTACAATCCCGGAAACTGGTTTAATGCAGATGGCTCAACGAAATCAATCAACAATTCATTCCGGAAAACTTCGTGGGATAAGAAGTGCGTTGGATGTCACGTCACCGGCGGAAAAGTTGAGAAGGTCATCGTTGGCGCGGATACATCCTGGCATGCCACGTGGGCGAACAACAGTTCGCACGAAAATATTGTTGTCGGATGCGAGTCATGTCATGGACCTTCAACCGGCGGCGCAGGAGTTGGTCACCAGATGAATCCATCAAAGTTGAATACAAAAGACCAGAAGTTGTTCGTGTGCGGTCAATGCCATAACCGCGCTTCTTCTGTGAATGGATTAGGAACGGAAGGAACGCATGAGTTTCCGAAAGATGAAGTGAATAACACGTACTTCAATCCTGCCGATACAACACATCCCTTGTCTGAGTTTTTGAATTTTGCAACTGCGCCAAATACCTCCGGCGGTCCCGGTACGTGGCCC